>JANYHP010000310.1 GCA_025359005.1 Hyphomicrobiaceae bacterium
TCGATGCCGATGGTGTCGTGCAGCCCCGTATCGATGGCGATCTTGAGCTTGGTGCCGACACCGTCGTTGGCAGCCACCAGGATCGGATCGCGGAAGCCAGCGGCCTTGAGGTCGAACAGCCCGCCGAAACCGCCGAGGTCGGCATCCGCGCCTGACCTGCGCGTGGCCTTGACCAGTGGCTTGATCGCCTGGACCAGTGCATTGCCCGCGTCAATGTCGACGCCGGCATCGGCATAGGTCACAGTGGCAGTGCGCTTCGGGGCGGCCTTCTTTGGGTCGGACGGGGGAGGCGTTGGCATGGGGATGTCTCTGGCAATCTGGCGGGGGGCGTCGTGGGGCTCGTCGGGAGCCGGTGTAATCCCCCCTGTCACCAGTGACAACCGGGCGCCCTAACACGGCACGCTCAAGTCGGGATCGCGAGCCCCTGCGGCGGGTGCACAACAGTCAGCGGCCGAATCGCTGCTATAGGCATCCTGCGGGCGCGCTTCCGCCACGATGCTGTGGCCGGGTGGACGGCAGGTGTGGGTGGCGCGCGGAAAGCCGATGGCGGAGGGCAGCACGTGCAAGTGAGGGCGGACAGAGGCGCTGGGTTCAGGTTTGGACTGAGTGTGCTCGGGTTGAGCATCGGTGCCATGTTTGCCGCAGGCCCGGCGCAGGCGTCCGACGCCATATTCACCGTCGGCAGCTATCCGGTCGACGCCCACGCCGATGACGCGGTCGCCGCCAAGAAAATGGCCATCGCGGATGGCCAGAAGGCCGCATTGCGATCGCTGCTCAAGCGGCTGGTGCCGGTGACGGCCTATCCCCGCCTGCGCAAACTGCAGATCGCCCGGCCCGACCAACTGCTCTCCGGCATCAGCGTGCGCTCCGAACGCAATTCATCGACCGAGTATATCGCCAACCTGGATTTCATGTTCCGCCCCGACGGTGTCCGCCAACTGCTCGAGCGCGAGAACCTGCCTTACGTCGACACCCAGGCGCCGCCGATTACCATCGTTCCCATCTGGCTGGCTGAAACCCAGCCGATCCCCGGCTTGCAGGCCGATGCCTGGCGCAATGCCTGGGCGGCCGTCGACATCGCGCACGCGCTGACGCCGGCCAAGCTCGAAGCCCTGAAGCCGGGCGTGCACGCCGACACGGTGGCAGCGCTCGCCAAGGGCGACACGACGATGCTGCGCACCTTCGCCGGCGAATACGGCGGCGAGGAGCATCTGGTGGCCGCCATCTTGGTGCCGATCCCCAAGGAGCGTAAACTTCAGGTCACCCTCGCCGGACGCGATGCTGTGGGCTCAATCGCCTGGATCAAGTCCTATCGCTTCGATGCCGAAGACCCCGGCTATGCGATCGAACTGGCCGCTGTTGTGTCCCTGGGCGTGCTTGAGGGGCGCTGGAAGGCCTCGGGCGCGCGCGTGCAAGGCCCCGTCCGCGTCCCCGGCACCGATCAGATCGCGGGTCAGATCAACCCGGCGGCTGGCGCATCCGACACCGGCGGCGGTGACGTGCGGCTGTCGGTCGAGTTCCGCGACATCAACGAATGGGCGCAGATCTCAAAGCGCCTGGGCCAGGTGCCCGGCGTCGCCGGCATCGACGTGGTCGGCATGTCCGGCCGCTCGGCGCGCATCACGTTCACGTATGCAGACGGCGTCGGCAGGCTGGCCGAAGTCGTCCCCCAGCACGGCCTCGCGATGCGCCAGAACGCCGCTGGCTGGGTGCTGAGCGGGCAGTAGGGGCGCGGACGCCGCGCTCCAGGCCGCTCTAGACATGGATCGCGCGAGCAGAGGAAATGCGGACGGCCGGTGTAGCCGGCAGCCTACTGAGACAGCTCCGGCCTCAGAACGGGACTTTGACGCGAGCCTGCCCGGTGTGCACTTGACCGGTGCCGCCCTGCAGCGCCAGGCCGTAGCTGACCGTCAGCGTCGCCGTATCGGTGATTTTGCCCTCGGCTCCGAGCTTCATGTTCCAGCCGTTGGCGACCGGATTGGTCGTCGCAATTTCAAACGGCAATGCGGTGTTGTTGACGAGGCTGCCAATCACCGCGCCATTGTTCGCGGTCAGGTACTTCTCGTAGCCGATTTCTCCGAAGGCACGGCCATCGCGCAGGCCGAACGCGACCGGAGTGATAGCCCGCAACTTCGCAGATGCGACCACACCGTCGAAGTTCATATTCGAGTAGGCCATAGCCAACAGCGGCGCACTTTCCGAGAAGCCATTGATGTTGGACCGGATGTAGGAGAGGCGCGCCGACGGCACCAGCGTGATGCCACCCATTTGGGCGATGTAGCCGGCTTCCGCGGCGGCGTTGCCGGCGAGACCGCTGGTGCGCGCGGCGGCAATCGCCGTCGGGATGCCCGTGTCGCGTTTGCCGTCGATGGAAGTATACGACCCGCCAGCGGATGCAGTGACGTAGAATTTTCCGAACAGTTGGGCGATGTAGGCGTCGGCATGCGCCATCGCCAGATCGGCTTTGTAGCCGCCGTTGACGCTGAGGTCGCCGAGTGAAAAGGCGGTGCCGCCGCCGATCAGGGTGTTGCCGTAGGCCTTGTCGAGGCCGAAGCGCGCGCCGCCAACATTGGACCGGTAGGCCGGCGTCGCGTCGTTTTGGCGAGCGTTGGCGAACGACCCGGTGACGGTGGTGTAGAAGCCATTTTGTCGCGCAATCGAGCCGTAGGCCCACTGGCTGACGCGATCGAACGTGTCTTCAGTCGATTGCTTGCGACCGTTGATCGCCACGTCGCGTGCCGGCGTGACGACTTGTCCGACGACGTTGGCATTCAACAGCAGGGCCGCATACCGCGCTTCCAGTAACTGACCCGACTCGGTCGGATGCACGCTGTCCCAGAAGAAGTATTGGTTCTGGGTCGCAGTGCTGCCCGTGACGCAGGCAGCGACAGATGTGCACGCCTGGGTGACGTTGGTGTAGCCAAAGGCATTTGGATTGGCGAGCGCGAGCTTGACCAGGGCGTTGACGTCCATCTGTACGATGTTGACGCCACGGTTGGCGCCCGCAAGCGCCACGATGCCCTGCTGCCATGCCGCGTTGTAAGTCTGCGACGCCAGCGAGCCAGCGCCGGCAGTCGCCGGGCTGCCGTTGTAGGCAGGCGTCGCCCCGATGTCGGGCAGGTTGGCAACGAGCAAGCGTTTGGCGCCGCCGGAAATGGCAAGCGCGACATCGGCACTGAGCGCGTTGGCGGCATTGGTGGAGGCGGCAATGATGCCGCCCGGCGTCGCCCCCGCACCCGCAGTCGTGAAATACTGGAAGATGTCGTTGGCGCCGCCCTGCATCGTCACGAGGTCGTTCTTGCCGAACGTGCCGCCATGCGTGAGGAAGTACCCGACTTGTGTTCCAACGCTCGGCAGCGGTCCGTTGAGGTTGGTGCCGTTGTCGGCGCGGGCGCCGCCGAAGGCCAGATTGACGTTGCCATTGAGGCCTGTGCCCTGGAACGGGCTGTTCATGCTGCCGCCGGCCAGGGTCTCAACCCAGGTCGGCCCGTTGGAGAAACGGCCACCGTAGTAGGGGGCTGGCGGGTTGCCGGTCAGCGCTTTGGTATTGCCGTTGTCGCTCAGGCTGTCGCCGAAGGTGACGATGCGGCCGCCGGGACCGGTGACCTGCGCGGTGGCCGCGCCGGCGAACATCACCACGTGCGTGGCGGCGCCAACGGCCGCGATTGCGAGCTTTGTAGCCAACGAAGTACGCATCGAACCAGGTCCTCCCGGATAACCGCCCGCATTTTATGACGCAGGTCAGAGTTGCCCTAAAGGTCAATACAGCGGCGCGCGGGTCAATGCCTTGTCGTCGCGATCGAGTTGAATTTCAGCTGCTGCTGCAATTTTGCATCACGCCTCACACATCCAGCTCCACCCACACCGGCACGTGGTCGGACGGTTTTTCGGTGGCGCGCGTAAAGCGGTCGATGTCGGCCGCGGTGAGGCGATCGGCGGCCTCGGGTGACAACAGCAGGTGATCGATGCGGATGCCGTCGTCTTTCTGGAACGCGCCGGCCTGATAGTCCCAGAACGTGTAGATGCCGGGGCCGGGATGACAGGCGCGGATCGCGTCGGTGAAGCCCAGATGGCACAACTCGGCGAACAGCGCGCGCGATTGCGGTTGCGCCAGGGCGTCCGCCACCCATGCGTCCGGGCGCTTGGCGTCGCGATCTGTCGGAATGACGTTGAAGTCGCCGAGCAGGACGAGCGGGTCTTCGTATTTCAGAAGCGTGCTGGTGTGGGTGATCAACCGCCGCATCCATGAAAGTTTGTAGTCGAATTTCGGCGTGTCGATCGGATTGCCGTTGGGCAGATAAAGCCCGCCGACGCGCACGACACCGCGCTCGCCGGTCACGACCGCCTCGATGTAGCGGGACTGCACGTCGTCCGGATCTCCGGGCAGCCCCCGCCGGATGTCCTCCATGGGGCGCTTCGACAGCAGGGCCACGCCGTTAAAGCCCTTCTGGCCATGCACGGCTACCGTATAGCCGAGCGCCTCGATCGGGTCTGCCGGGAACCCCTCGTCGACGCTCTTGATCTCCTGCAGGCACACGACGTCGGGCGTGGTCTGCTCGAGCCAGGCCAGCAGGCCGTCGATGCGAGCCTTGACGCCGTTGATGTTCCACGTGGCGATGCGCATGAATAGGGCGTGCCTTTACCGAAAATTCAAAGTTGAAGCGCGTTATAGACGATTGGGGGTGCCTTCACAGTCGGATACGGCGAGGGCCACATGGCGAAGAAATATCACGGACCTGGGCGCACCGCGAAGCTGCCGCTGGTGCGCGCGCTGTTGGCGACCAACCTGCTGTTTGCGGTGGCCGTGCTGGTGGCGTGGCAGTCGACGCTGATGGTGTTGCTCGGCCCGCTCGGTTGGGCCGCCGACGAACCCGTGCCGAGCAGCCGTGGCTGGGAAAATCTGTTTCAATACCCGTTGCTGGTGTTCTGGGCCGGCCCGGCACTGGCGATGGCGTTCGGCTGGATGATGATCCAGGCCCGCAACTACAAGGCAGCCTTCGGCGCGCTCGCGCTCCCGCTGATCATGATGATCATCATCGTCGTGCTCTATTGGGCCGTGCCGCCGTCGGCCTGAGGGCCGCCGCGCGTGATGCCGACGACGTCAGAGTGAAAAGCTCGTGCCGCAGCCGCAGCCGGCCGTGGCGTTGGGGTTGTGGACCCTGAAGCTCTGGCCGATCAGCTCGTCGACGAAATCGATCTCCGACCCGCCCATGTAGTCGAGCGACACCCGGTCGATCAGCACGCGCGCGCCGTCTCGCGCGATCACGAGGTCATCGGCTTCGGCGGTCGGCACCAGCGCGAATTTGTACTGAAAGCCCGAGCAGCCGCCCCCCTCCACGCTGATGCGCAGATAGGTGGGATGGCCCTCGCCGGCCGCGATTTCGGCGATCCGCCGGGCCGCCGATGCGCTCAGCGTCACGACGGGTGCGGCGGCGGTATCGAGTGCGGGTGCTTCGCTCATGAGCAGGGCCTTGCGAAAACGTGGGGGTCGAAAACGTGAGGGCGCGGGCGATCGGACCACACAACGATTGGAACACACAACGAACGGAGCGCCGCGCCTGCGACCGAACACAATACCGCGCGGCAAACGACAACCACTCTCGATAGATAGGCGCGCGCGTGCCATTGTCAAACCCAACCCGCCCCCTTCGTTCGGCCAATCCAATGACCTCCTCGCGTGCGGCCTATGCAACCGATCCCGCCCTGAGCCGTGGCCGGGCGATACCCGAGCCGGCGTGCCCGATGCGCACGCCTTTCCAGCGCGACCGCGACCGGATCGTGCACGCGACCGCGTTCCGCCGGCTGACGCACAAGACGCAGGTCTTCCTGTTCCACGAGGGCGACCACTATCGTACGCGGATGACGCACACCATCGAGGTGGCGCAGATCGCCCGCGCCATCGCCCGCCAGTTGCGGCTCGACGAGGATCTGGCCGAGGCCCTCGCCCTCGCCCATGATCTCGGCCATCCGCCGTTCGGGCATGCTGGCGAGCGTGCGCTGGACACGGCGATGGACGCCCATGGCGGCTTCGATCACAACGCGCAGAGCTTCAAGGTCGTCACGCGGTTGGAACGCAAGTATGCCGCGTTCGACGGGCTCAACCTGTCGTTCGAGACGCTGGAAGGGCTGGTCAAGCACAATGGCCCGATCGCCGGTCCCCATGCGCACGAGGCGCGATCAGGCGAGCACCGGCTGTTGCTCGCGGATATTGCGCGCGCGGGGCTGACAGAGGCGCTGCATCTGGACCGGTTCGCCAGCGCCGAAGCGCAGGCCGCGGCCGTGGCGGACGACATCGCCTACGTCAACCACGACCTCGACGATGCACTGCGGGCGGGCCTGCTTGATTTCGATGCCCTGGCTGATGTGGCGCTGGTCGGTCCGTTCGTCGACCGCGCGCGTGCGCAAGGTGGCGATGCGGGCCGCCGCATCTACGAAGTGAACCGGCGGCTGATCACCGTGATGATCGAGGACGTGGTTGGCGCGGCACGGCAGCGTTTGGCCGAGATCGCGCCACGCTGCAGCGACGATCTGGCCAACGCCGGCGCGGCCGTCGTGGCGTTCTCGGTGCCGTTCCAGGCGGAACTATCCGCACTCAAGGCGCATCTGCTGGCCCACGTCTATCGGCACGACAAGGTGATGGGCGTGATGCGGCAGGCGGAGGGCGTGGTGGCCGATCTGTTCCGCCATTTCATGCACTCCGATGCCGGTCTCCCCGAGCGCTGGGCCGCCGCCGTGGCCGATACGCGCGAGGTCGAGCGGGCGGCGCTGATTGCCGATTTCGTTGCCGGCATGACCGACCGCTACGCCATCGAAGCCCACAAGGCCCTGTTCGACGAAACGCCGGATCTGCGCTGAGCGCGGATGCTGGTGGGCATCCGGAGCGCAACAGGATAGCGCGGATGCTGGTGGGCATCCGGAGCGCAACAAGAGAGCGCGGATGCTGGTGGGCATCCGGAGCGCAACAAGCAAGCAACGCTGTCCGTGTCAGTGCGGCGCGCGATCGACCAGGCCGCCCGGGCAACCGGCGGGGAGGGCCTGCGCCGCGCGCATCAGATCGCCGAGTGCTGCCGTGCCTGCGACATCGCCGGCGAGATTGATGACCAACTCCGTGATCTTGCGGTTGTCGCCGCGTCCGTTGCAGGACACCGAGACGCGCGCGCCGGCACCTGCACCGAACGCATCGTCGAACGCGGCACGGATGGCGGTGGCCGACAAACTGCGGCCGGCACTGGTGGCGAACAGCTGCGAGATCTTGGAGGTGTCGACCGCTTCGGCAAGTCCGGCTGCGCGCGCGAAATAGCCGTCAGCGGTGCCGCCGAAACATGTGCCGTGCACGATCCACTCGTGCCGTTGCAGCTTGGATTGCACGCCGGGCATGACGGCGGCCAGCCGCTTCAGTGTGTCCGCGCTCATCTCCGGCTCGGGCAGGCCGTCCCAGTTGTGCGCCAAATCATTCTGTTTCGCGTCGGCCGGCACGTTGCAGTATTGCGTGCCGCGCGGCTGTGGCCACAACCCGTGCAGGCTGAGGTGGGTGCCGGCAAAACTTGTGGCCGTCAGCGCGCGGCATTCGCTCTTGTCCTGGTGCTTGGCGCAAAACGCCGGCTCCCACCCCATGGCAAGCACGTGCGTTGCGCGCGCGCCGGACGCGTCGCCCGCCGCCGCAGCCTTCTCGGCTCCAGGCGTGCGGACCGGCGCGCCCGGCCGTCCATCGGTCGCCGCCACGCTGCCGCAGGCCGCGCTCACCCACCGCTCCGCTGGCTGCGCGCCCGCGACAGTGATGCGGTAATGGGTGGCGTCCGCCTTGTTACGGGCCAGCACGTCGTACACCTTGTTCGGATCGACCGTCACGGCGCCGGGGTTTGTGCCTTTGCGGATCGATTGATAGGCGGCGCAGGCGTGCGACACGGTGAACGTCCCGCTCATGGGGATGTCCGCGCGCGCCGGCACGGCTGCCAATAGCATCAGCACTGCGCCACCCAGGGCTGTCGTAAACGTCCGCATCGTCGGCTCCTTAAATGATCAGACCGGGCACGGCGTGGCGGTCGCTCATCGCAACGGTCTGCGCTGAGCGATCCGTCCGTGCCCGGCATCTTCCCGTAGCCTATAGCCCGCGCAAAGTGCCTTGTCATGGCCTTGGCGGCAGCGCGCGTCGCGCGATGTTCGCGCAACACCCACCCCAGTTCGGTATCCAAAGGCCTCAGGCTGATGGCTGGAGTAGGAGGGCAGAGCCCTCATTTCACGCCTTAACCGTGTGCGATTACCGCCACCCGCCGCCACCCCGCTGGTCTCGCGGCGATTTCGCGCTAAGCTCGCCCCAAAAAACACGATCGAAGAAACGCGACACGAGGAAACGCCACCCATGTACACGGGACGTCATGCGAAGCTGAGGCCGCTGCAGCCGGCCTTCATCATGGCCCAGTCGGGCGAAGCGGTCACCTACGCCGACCTCGAGATCCGCTCAAACAAGATCGCCCATTTCCTGAGCAAACAGGGCTTGGCTCGCGGCGATCACTTCGCAATCTTCATGGAAAACAACGCGCGCTATCTGGAAGCCTGCGGTGCGGGCGAGCGAACGGGGCTCTATTTCACCTGCGTGAACTCGTTCCTGACGGCCGGTGAACTCGTCTACCTGCTGACCAACAGCCGCTCGAAGGTGCTGTTCACGTCCAAGGCCAAGCTCGACATCGCGCGCGAGGCGCTGGCGTCGTGCCCCGATGTGACGACGTGCGTGGTGATGGACGGGCCGGGTGTGAGTGCGCGCATCGTCGGGCTTCATGATGTGACCGATGGCCTGCCCGGCACGCCGATCGCGGACGAAAACATCGGCATTGCCATGCTCTATTCTTCCGGCACCACGGGGCGCCCCAAAGGCATCCTGCGGCCCATGCCGGAGCAGCATCCCGAGGGCTTGCTGCCGCTGTTCGCCTTCGTCGACACGCTCTGGCAGAATCGCGAGGGCATGATCTATCTGTCGCCGGCCCCGCTCTATCATTCAGCGCCCCAGGCAGCCGTCAGCACCGCCATCCGCAAGGGTGCGACGGTCATCATCATGGAAACCTTCGAGCCCGAGCGCTATCTGGAACTGATCGAGATCTATCGCGTCACGCACAGCCAACTCGTGCCGACGATGTTTTCACGCATGCTGAAGCTGCCGCCCGCGGTGCGCACGCGCTACGATCTCTCATCGCTGGAAATCGCCATTCACGCCGCAGCCCCCTGCCCGCCGCAGGTGAAAGAAGAGATGATCAAATGGTGGGGGCCGATCATCCAGGAATACTACGGCGCCACCGAAGGGCTCGGATTTACAGCGTGCAACAGCGCCGAGTGGCTGGCGCACAAAGGCAGCGTCGGCAAGGTTCTGTTCGGCGATCTGCATATTCTCGACGAAAATATGCAGCCCAGTCCGCCTGGCGTGCCGGGGACGGTGTGGTTCAAGACCGGCGCGCCGTTCGAGTATTTCGACGATCCAGCCAAGACCGCGGAAGCGCGCTCGGCCGATGGCACCATGAGCACGGTGGGCGACGTCGGCTACATCGACGCCGACAAGTTCCTCTACCTGACCGACCGCGCCACGTTCATGATCATCTCCGGTGGCGTCAACATCTACCCGCAGGAGTGCGAGAACTTGCTGATCACGCATCCCAAGGTCGCCGATGCAGCCGTGTTCGGCGTGCCCAACGCAGACTTGGGCGAGGAAGTGAAAGCGGTCATCCAGCCGATGGCCGGCGTTGCCGCAGGGCCCGAGCTGGCGGCAGAACTGCTCGCCTATTGCGCGGCGAACCTGTCGCGGCAGAAGGTGCCGCGCAGCATCGACTTCGAAGCCGAATTGCCGCGCCTACCCACGGGCAAGCTCTACAAGCGCCTGCTGCGCGACCGCTATTGGGGCAATAAAACCAGCCGCATCGTTTAAACGAATGAAGCCCGATCCTTGTGGGATCGGGCCGATGGAACGTCGATACGCTGCTCTCGGGCGCGGCGATCGCGATCAGACGTGGCAGCGCGCGCCGAGGTACTGGTTGAGCAGGTTGTTATATTGGTCGGCGACGGCTTTGTCGGCGGCGGAGGCTTTGCCGTGCGTTGCGCGTTCGACCTTGGACTGTGCGCCCTGGCTGTCCATGCGGTTGAGTTCACCGCGGATCGATTGGCAGGACTGACCCGCAGGCAACGCCTTGGCGCCTGGATCGCCGCCGATGCCACCGCCACCGCCGCTCTCGCAGCCAGCCAGCAGCAGGGTTCCCGTGAGGGCAAGGGCGATAGACAGGGGGCGGATCATAGGTCTGGCTCCGTGATGCACAGTTCTTTGTCATGGACTGGAGCGCACATTGGCTCGAGCCCCATGAATATATGTCTCTATAGCGACGGGGCGCTGCCCGGGCGACCGGACAACGACACCATTTTCTTGGCGGATTACTCGGCCTTCGGTACAGCGAGGCTCGGCGACGCCGGGGCGGCGACCGTGACGCCGCTGAGATCGGCGGCGGGGGCCAGCGCCTTTTTGGCAGCGGCAGCGGCGGGCTTGGCGGGTGCCGTTGCGGCGGCTGCGGCAGCAGCGGGTGCCACGGCGGCGGCAGGCGCGGCGACGGCCGCTGTAACCGCCGCCTTCGGCTGGTTCGGCCCGCACTTGGCGACGAAATCAGCGTTCGCTTTGTTCAACTGCACCTGCTTGGCGAGCGACGCGCGCTGCACGATGACGGTTGTTGTTTTACCATCGGCGGCCTTCTCCAGGCGCCCGGTCGCGCCATCCTTGCGGAGCGTATCGATCTGGGTTGCCAGCGTCACGCACGCAGGATCGGCGGACGCCTTTGCGACGGTCGCCTGCTCAGTGATCGAGCCGGTCGAGAGTGCCGACGAAAACATGTTTGAATCGCCTGAGCAGCCGCCCGCAAACGATGCGGCAGTCAAGGCCACGGCGAGGGCCGGTCGGCGGAATTTAGGGTGCAGGGAGATCGTCATGGAATCCTCTCGGGATGGTCCTGGTGGTCGTCTGATGCCGACTCGAACGCATTGACATCTGCGTTACAAGCCCCTCCCCAAACCTGCAACCGACGCCATCAGCAATGGCAGTCTGTTGCGCACACTTCCAGGCATGAAAGTGTGGAAAGTGCATAGCCGTGGCCGAGAGACCACAGCACAGCGACTGAGCAACCGTCAGCGATATTTGCCGTCCCACTTTTGCGGGGCCGTCGAGACCGTGCCGTCAGTCGCGACGTCGGGGCGGTTGATGGAAAACATCGTCTCCGGCGCGACCACCGCGTAGTCCATGTAGCCGAGGCGCGCGATCGGCTTCATCGCGCCGGTGTCGATCAGGCCGTCCTTGATGTAGCGATCGTCGATATGGATGCCGACGACCATCCCGATGACCAGGAAATAAGCTTGGTTGTACTTGCCCGCGCCCGGCAGCGGCATCACCTGATGCAGTTTGCACTCGAAGGCTGCCGCCGCCTCCTTGACGCGTGGCGCTTTGACCAGCGTGCCGGTCACCGCC
>JANYHP010000199.1 GCA_025359005.1 Hyphomicrobiaceae bacterium
GCCCGCGATCTGGTCCGCAGCGGCTCGCTCGAAATGGGTGCCGACCGGCCGCGCGATGCCCGCGCCATCGCCGACCTGCTGCCGTCGGGCACGCCGGTGTTCGTCAATCATCTGCCCAAACACGCCCTCGCCGACACGCTGGCTGGCCTCGAAGCGGTGCGCGCGGCTGGCCTCGAGCCGGTGCCCCATCTGGCCGCCCGCCGCGTGACCTCGGCGGCCGATGCCGTGCACTTTCTCAAGTCCGCCGTCACCAATGCCGGCGTCGGCAAGGTGCTACTGCTCGGCGGCGACACCAGGGCCGCCGCTGGTCCCTACCCGGATGCTCTGTCGCTCCTCAAATCGGGCGCCATCGCCGACGCCGGCATCCGCGAGGTCGTCTTCGCCGGTTATCCCGAGGGCCACCCCACCCTCTCGGCCGACACCATGATCGACGCGCTGGACGCCAAGCTCGCCGCCGCCCGCGCGCAAGGGCTCGGCGTCCGCGTGATCACCCAGTTCTCCTTTGCGCCGGCCCGCATTCTCGACTTCTGCGTCTGGCTGCATCGCCGCGCGCCGGGCGTACCTGTGCAGGTCGGCATTCCCGGTCCGACATCGCCGACAGCGCTCCTGCGCTTCGCCAAGATCTGCGGCGTCGGCGCCTCGTTCCGCGCCATGACCAACCAGGGCATGGGCGCCGTCCGCCTCCTCACCCACACCGACCCCACCGAGCAGTTGACCATGATCGCCGCCCACCAGCGCGGGAACCCGCACACCAACATCGCCGGCATCCACCTGTTCAGCTTCGGCGGCGTCGCCAAATCCGCTCAGTGGATGAACGGCGTGCTCAGGGGATAACCGGCGCGTCCGTAATTAACGATTGATGGCGATTACCGTTGCCCGCCAAGCCCTTCTCCTTGGATGGTGGCGTGCTGTGTTTGCTGATCGGGCGGTGGCGGCCGCGCTCATGCGCATGCCCTCGCCAACGCGACGCATTCAGTCCTGGACTTTTTTCAGGCAATTGCGGAAGACCGGTTCACGCAGCCAATTTTGCGGGTACACTCGGTCTTCCGGTGCGACCCGCACCACCGTCCTTCCCCTGAGGTTCCCCCCATGCAAGACGAGAACGCGACAGGCAACGGCCGGGACTGGATCGACGCTATCCGCTCGGTGATTGCCGTCGAAGGCTCGGACGAGGCCGACCGCGTTTTGGCCGTCACCGTAGACGAAGCGCGCAAGCAGGGTGCGCGCCTGCCGTTCGCCGCCAATTCCGCCTATATCAACACCATCCACCCCAACGAGCAGCCGGCCTACCCCGGCAACCGCGAACTCGAACGCAAGGTGCGCGCCGTCATCCGCTGGAACGCTGCCGCCATCGTCTTGAAGGCCAACAAAGAAAGCTCCGAACTCGGCGGCCACATCGCCTCGTTCCAATCGGCCGCCACGCTCTACGCAACCGGCTTCACCCACTTCTGGCACGCGCCCACCGCCGAGCACGGCGGCGACCTCATTTTCGTGCAGGGCCACTCCGCCCCCGGCATTTACGCGCGCGCTTACGTCGAGGGTCGCCTGACCGAAGAGCAGCTCACCAATTTCCGCCAGGAAGTGGACGGCAAGGGTATACCCTCGTACCCGCACCCCTGGCTGATGCCGGACTTCTGGCAGTTCCCCACCGTGTCGATGGGCCTTGGACCGCTGATGGCGATCTACCAGGCCCGCTTTTTGAAATATCTGCACAACCGCGGCTTCGCCAACACCGAGAACCGCCGCGTCTGGGTGTTCTGCGGCGACGGCGAGATGGACGAGCCCGAGAGCCTCGGCGCAATCTCTTTGGCGGGCCGCGAAAAGCTCGACAATCTCATCTTCGTCATCAACTGCAACCTGCAGCGCCTCGACGGTCCCGTTCGCGGCAATGGCAAGATCATCCAGGAACTGGAGGGTGATTTCCGCGGCGCCGGCTGGAACGTCCTCAAGTGCATCTGGGGTTCGGGCTGGGACGAATTGCTCGCCCGCGATACCACCGGCCGCCTGCGCCAGCTCATGGAAGAGTGCGTCGACGGCGAGTATCAGGATTTCAAGTCCAAGAACGGCGCCTACATCCGCGAGAAGTTCTTCGGCCGCTACCCCGAGACCGCCGCCATGGTCGCCGGCTGGACCGACGATCAGATCTGGAAGCTGACGCGCGGTGGGCACGACGCCGTCAAGGTCTATGCCGCCTACAAGGCCGCCGCCGAGCACAAGGGCCAACCGACGCTCATCCTCGCCAAGACCGTCAAGGGCTACGGCATGGGTGAGGCCGGCGAAGGCCAGATGATCACCCATCAGCAAAAGAAGATGGGCGCCGGCGCACTGCACCAGTTCCGCGACCGCTTCGACGTGCCCCTCACCGACGCCGAAATCGAGACGCTGCCCTTCCTCAAGCTGAAGCCCGGCTCGCCCGAAGAGGCCTATCTGAAGGAAAGCCGCGCCAAGCTCGGTGGTTCGCTGCCGCAGCGGCGTCGTGACAGCGACGTCAAGCTGACGATCCCGCCGCTGTCGGCGTTCGACGCGTTGCTCAAATCGTCCGAGGGCCGCGAGAACTCAACGACGATGGCCTTCGTGCGCGTCTTGAACACGCTGCTGCGCGACAAGAACATCGGCAAGCGGATCGTGCCCATCGTGCCCGATGAAAGCCGCACCTTCGGCATGGAAGGCATGTTCCGCCAGTACGGCATCTTCTCCCAGGTCGGCCAGCTCTACACCCCGCAGGATGCCGACCAGTTGTCGTTCTACAAGGAATCGAAAACCGGCCAGATGCTGCAGGAAGGCATCAACGAGCCGGGCGCCATGGCGTCGTGGATTGCAGCGGCGACATCGTATTCCACGTCCAACCAGCCGATGATCCCGTTCTACATCTACTATTCGATGTTCGGCTTCCAGCGCATCGGCGACCTCGCGTGGGCGGCCGGCGACATGCGCGCGCGCGGCTTCCTCATCGGCGGCACCTCGGGGCGCACCACCCTCAACGGCGAAGGCCTCCAGCACGAGGACGGGCACAGCCATATCATCGCCGCCACCATCCCCAACTGCATCTGCTACGATCCAACGTACGCCTACGAGGTCGCCGTCATCGTCCAGGACGGCCTGCGCCGCATGTACGACAAGGGCGAGGACGTCTATTACTACATCACCACCCTGAACGAAAACTACGCCCACCCCGACATGCCCGCCGGCGCCGAAGAGGGCATCATCAAGGGCATGCATCTGATCAAGTCCGCGCCCGACGGCACGCCCAAGGACAAGCGCGTCCAGCTGATGGGCTCCGGCGCCATCCTGCGCGAGGTGATCGCTGGCGCAGAACTGCTGGAAAAAGACTTCGGCATCCACGCCGACATCTGGTCGGTGACGAGCTTCACCGAGTTGCGCCGCGAAGCACACGCCTGCGAGCGCTGGAACCTGCTGCACCCGGAAGAGCCGGCAAAGGTGCCCTATGTCACGGCACAACTCGCTTCACGCGGTTCAGCGCCCGTCATCGCGTCGACCGACTACATGAAGCTGTTTGCCGACCAGATCCGGCCGTTTATCCCACAGCCCTACAAAGTGCTCGGCACCGACGGCTTCGGCCGATCCGACTTCCGCAAGAAGCTGCGCTCGTTCTTCGAAGTCGACCGCACCTTCGTTGCCGTCGCGGCGCTGAAGTCACTGGCCGAGAACCAGTTGCTCCCCGCCCGCACCGTCGCCGACGCCATCAAGAAATACGGCATCAACCCCGAAAAGCCCGATCCGACGCGGGTGTAACGCGCGCCTGCTGTAGGTTGGGTCAATCGTTTCAGCGCGACCCAACCTACGCCTCGTCCGAAATCCCGATAGTTCCGCCCCGCGAGACCCCCATGGCCCTGACCGAAGTAACCGTCCCCGACATCGGCGATTTCAAGAACATCCCGATCATCGAAATTCTCGTGAAGCTCGGCGACGATGTGCAAGCCGACGATCCGCTGATGTCGCTGGAAAGCGACAAGGCGACCATGGAAGTCCCCTCCCCCAGCGCCGGCAAGGTCGCCGAGATCCTCGTCAAAGTTGGTGACAAGGTCTCCAAGGGCTCCGCCATCATCCGGCTGGAAGGCAAAGGCGCCAACGGCGCGACGAAGGCTGCGGCGCCCGCCGCGGCACCGCCCGTCGCCACGGCCGCGGCTGCCCCCACCGGCCCGCAAGGCAGCGATCCCACCGCCCGCTTCCTGCCCCCGCCGGTCGACTACGGCAACGCCCACGCCAGCCCCTCGGTGCGTCGTCTCGCGCGCGAACTCGGTCTCGATCTCGGCAAGATCAAGGGCACCGGCGACAAAGGCCGCATCACCCAGGACGACGTCAAGAAATCCATCGCCGGCGCCCTCGCAGCACCTGCCGCGCCCGCTCAGACTGGCGGCATGGGCATCCCCGAAATTCCCGCCGTCGATTTCTCCAAATGGGGTGCGGTCGAAACCAAACCGCTGTCGCGCATCAAACGCCTGTCCGGTCCGCACCTGCACCGCTCGTGGCTCAACATCCCCCACGTCACCCACAACGACGAAGCCGACATCACCGAGATCGAGAAATACCGCAAGGAACTCGACACCGCCGCCAAGGGTGACAAGCAGCCCTATCGCGTCTCCATGCTGCCGTTCCTGATGAAGGCCTCCGTCGCCACCCTCAAGATGTTCCCCGAATTCAACGCGTCGCTGTCGCCCGAGAAGGACGCGCTGATTTACAAGAAATACTACAACATCGGCGT
>JANYHP010000224.1 GCA_025359005.1 Hyphomicrobiaceae bacterium
CCTCTGCGTTGGACCAAAACCGCCGACGATATTTTGGCCTCGATCGAACGCTTCTGTCAGCGTACGCTCGATGCCCAGGCCGGAGTTCCGGCCGGTGGTTAGGAATTTCAGAATCGGGACACTAGCCCCTGCCTACTCTGCACGCTGCTAAGGCGGGTACCACCAGTGAAGGCCTCTACATACGAGTGATTTATCGGGCGATCCGGTCGCTTGGAAGAGGTTCGTCTGCGCAAATGTGAGGGTTGGAATTTGGTGGCAACGGCTGCCTGAGGCAGGCGATCGAGCCGGCGAGCCACAACGAGAAAGAAGTGCGAGCCGGCATCGCAAGCAATAGTGCTGATGCCAACCTTTCGGAGAAACGGAGATGTCGCACGAGGCGTTCTCTCGGTGCGCAACTCTGGTGCATACTCATCGCGTCAGGGGTTTCTCGACGAGGACGAAGCGGCAAGAAACATGTCTTGCGCCCATGTCTTGCGCCCATAACAACAAGCCTGTCTTGGTATGTCCTCCCTGTTCTCAAAGCGAAGGGGTTGCATGGTGCCTCACATAGTCTCTCCGGCATTCACGGCAACCTCAACGGCCTTGATCTCCGCTTCCGTCAATCCATAGACGCGTCGTGCGGCATCCACGGAGATGTAGCCATACGCAAGGTCGCGGCTGACGGCGGTGCGGTCCCGCTGTTTTGGCTCGCCGTAGCCGCCGCCGCCGGGGCAGGCGAGCATCACTTTGCGGCCAGGCGGCACGAACTGCTTCCCTTTGGCGCGAAGCCGCGTCTGGTCGTCGAGACCGAGCAAGGTCGCGCCTCCGGCTTGACCGCCAGCGCGACCTCGCGCTGGATGATCGACGCGGTCGAACATCGCGGAAAAGTCGAATTCGTGGCCTTCCGTTGCGCCAATTTCCATGGACTGGCCCAGTCCGCCACGCTTCGCGCCTGCACCACCACTGTCGGCGCGCAATTCCTTGCGCCAGATGATGACCGGCCCTGTGTGTTCGGTTGCTTCGACCGGCATGGTCATAACGCCGGAGGGGAACGCGGTTGCGTTGAGGCCGTCGAATTTCGGTCGCGCGCCCGAACCGCCTGAGTTGAACGTCAATACCTCGGAGCGACGCGTTCCTGACGGTGCCGGTACATCGGTACGGGGGCGCAGACTGACCTGGAAATTGCAAAGTGCTCCGGCGCCTTCCGCCTGGATTTTGCCGGGTAGGATCTTGTCGAGTGCTGAAAACACGGTATCGGGTAGCATATGGCCAATGATGTGACGTAAAGCCACCGGCGCCGGGTATAGCGCGTTGACGATTGTGTTTTCCGGCGCTGTGATCTGGAAAGGCGCGAGGGACGCCGCATTGTTCGGGATCTCAGGCGCAATTGCACACTTGAGGGCGTAGCATGTGTAAGCCTTGGTATAGACCAGCGGAACATTAATGCCCTTTGGATCGACGCCGGATGTGCCTATGTAGTCGGCGGTAATACGGTCGGCCTCGACGGTCAGTGTTACTTTTAGGTCGATCGGCTTGTCGTAGCCGTCAATCGTCATGGACCCAGCAGCACTCGTGCGTGGCAAGGCTGCAATGCGCTCGATCGTTGCGCGGTGCGAACTTTCGAGAATAAACTTCGAAACCGTACGCAGCCCTTCCAGATCGAACTCCTGCAGCATATCGACCAGCCGGCGATGGCCGATTTCATTGCATGTTGCGAGCGCGTAAATGTCACCGACAACCTGGTCGGGCTCGCGGACGTTGGCGCGGACAATCCGAACAAAGGCCTTGTCCACCAAGCCCTTCTCCGCGAACTTCATGATGGGAATGGCCAGTCCTTCCTCGAAGACTGAACTAGCGTCCGCTCCGAAGCCGCGACCGCCGATATCAACGACGTGAGCCGTGCATGCGAAATAGCCGACGAGTTTGCCTTTGAAGAACGATGGGGTGCAGACCGTAATATCGTGCAAATGCCCAGTACCCTTCCAAGGGTCATTGGTGATGTAGACGTCCCCTTCGAAGATGTTGTTCGGTCCGATATCGCGGATGAAATGAGGTACGGCATCAGCCATGGCGTTTACGTGACCGGGGGTGCCGGTCACGGCCTGCGCCAGCATCCGGCCTTCGTCATCGTAGACACCGGCGGACAAGTCGCCGGCTTCGCGGACTGACGTCGAGAAGGCGGTGCGCACCAACGCTTGCGCCTGCTCCTCGACAACTGAGATCAGACGGTTCCACATCACCTGGTTGGCGACGGTTGTGAGTGGCTGAGTGGTCATTGGCGAGCCCGCTTTACTATCCGATTGATCTCGATCGTGCCGTCTGAGCGCGGTGTTGCCTCGAAACTGGTCGGCACGATGATCGTCGTTTCAGCTTCGGTGATTACGGCTGGGCCAATGATCAGGTGGCCCACGACGAGCTGCCCGCGGGCGTACTCACGTGCCTCGACGACGGCCATGGCGGATGGATCGAAGAGGCGCCGCGCGCCCGAACTTGTTGCCGCCTTCGAACTTCCGCGCGGCAAAGCCTTGTCCGGTGGTACGACTTCAGTCGTCGCATTCGCGGCCCAAACGGTGATCTCGGTGTCGAGGCCGGCAACGGTTCTGCCAAACAAAGCCGAATAGTCCGTTTCGAAAGCGGAAAGAAATGATGCGCCGTCGGGATCTGCAACTTGGTTGGCGTCGAGCAAAATCGGGATCTCCCAACCCTGGCCGACGTAGCGCATATAGATCTTGAATGCGCATGAGATCGCGCCACTCGGCGCGCATGACCTGACAAAACCAGTCGACTCCTCCCTCAAGTCCGCAAGCAGGATCTTCACCTTGGTTGCGTCAAAAGCCGACAGACGCATGTATACGCTGCGGGTCGACTCGAAGCTGAAGGGCGCACGCAAGAAGCCGATGGCAGAGCCCACGCCGGCACCGGCAGGAATCAGCAGCCGATTGATGCCCAGCTTCTCGCACAGGCGGCCAGCGTGCAGCGGCGCAGCACCCCCAAAAGCGATCATCGTATAGTCGGCAGGATCTTCACCGTTCTCGACAGCATGCACCCGTGCCGCGTTCGCCATGTTCTCGTCGACGACTTCGGAGACGCCGAACGCCGCACCCAAGGCGTCCATGCTCAGCGGTATGCCGACGTGCTCGATGAGCGCTGCGTCCGACAGCGTTGGATCAAGCGTGATCGAACCTCCGGCGAACGTATTCGGATCGAGACGGCCGAGCGTCAGGTCTGCATCGGTGACGGCTGGCCGGGTGCCGCCGCGGCGATAGCAGGCGGGGCCTGGTTCTGATCCCGAACTTTCCGGTCCGACGCGGATTTGTTGCATGACATCGATGCGGGCCAGTGAGCCGCCACCAGCACCGATTTCCACCATGTCGATTACTGGGATCGAAATGGGCATGCCCGATCCCTTCTTGAAGCGGTAGGTTCGCGCCACCTCGAACACGCGGCTCGTCGTAGGTGTCTGGTTCTTGATCAAACAGATCTTTGCGGTGGTGCCACCCATATCGAAGCTAAGCGCCTTAACGATACCAAAGCGCGACGCGATATCGGCGGCGAATATGGCGCCGCCGGCGGGGCCGCTTTCCACCAGGCGAACCGGGAACTCGGAGGCGCTTTCCAGCGAGATGATCCCGCCACCTGAATGCATGAGGAAAATCGGGCAGTCTGCGCCCTCGGCCTGCAGTCTCGAACCTAGTCTGGACAAATAGCTTTTCATCATCGGCTTGACGTAGGCGTTGGCCACCGTCGTGTTGAAACGCTCGTATTCCCGCATCTGAGGCGAGACTTCCGAGCTGATCGAAATTGACAGGTTCGGCGCGCAGGCCAGCAGCGCATCGCGTATCGCGCGCTCGTGCCTGCCATCGAGATAGGAGTGTATCAAGCCGATCGCGACACTCTCGTAACCTCGTGCAACGATCGTTTCTGCCAGACTATCGACCTCGACGGTATTGAGTGGGCGCAGGACCTGGCCACTCGCGCCGATGCGTTCGTCGACGACGTAGCGGTGATTGCGAGCCAGCAACGGCGGCGGCAGCACCAGGTCGAGATCGTATTGTTCAAAGCGGCTTTCGGTTCGCATCTCGATGACGTCGCGGAACCCTTTGGTCGTGATCAGCGCGGTCTTGGCGCCACGGCGCTCGATCAGCGCATTGGTTGCCAAAGTCGTGCCGTGGATCACGTGAGTTATCGCAGACGCGGCGATGCCTGCTTTGGTGCAGACTTGTCGCAGCCCATCCAGTATGGCGTCCTCGGGCGCCGAGTACGTTGTCAGGACCTTGGTGGAGAAAAGGCGGCCACTCACTTCTAGAACTGCATCCGTGAATGTGCCGCCGATGTCGGTTGCGAATTTTATTGCTGCGCTTGTCACGATCGAAAAAGTCCTTGGCGTTGACAGGACCAGGAGAGCTGCGCCCGGTTGCGATTGAGAGTATCCCGAGGCGCTTTTCTGCGCCAGCGCGGTGCCGGATCGCCTTCCCGGTTGCACTCGGCAATGCTTAAACGCAGGGAGCGCCAGTATTCAGACCACCACAACGATGAGATTTCGAACGGTGACGCCGCGCTCGTGTGCGTGTCGGATCGGGCAAAGTATGGCGTCATTGGACGGGTCCGTTTGCCTCATTCCCGGAGCCTTCAAAGGCCGGTGCTGCCGGTCGGCTCAACCTTACTGCATCATGCGTCTGTGCGTTGGCGGTGCGGGCGAGCCGAATGACAATTTGCTCTGTCCCAGGCGCGCCTGCAGCTGTAACCGCGCCAAGCTGTCCACTCGTTGTCTGCGGATCGGACAGCACAGGATAGAGCTAATACTGACCGCCAAAATTTTTGACTGCTGCTGCCGCTGGCCGCGCGTGCCGGCCGGCTCCGCGTAGCGGTGTCGGCACGCGCAATCGAAGACAAGTCCCAGCGTTGTCCAGACTGCGGATGGCGCCACGCTGTCGCGTGTTCTGTGACTGCAGAGAAGAATAAATTCCCGTCGCGATGGTCTCGCGGACGCTGTCCAGCAGCGGGATGTACGCAAGTTGAAGCATCGCACCAACACGGACGCCCCACCATCGTAACGCGATGACCGAGCAGGCCAAAGCCAGCCACATCGGTGGCCGCATGCGCACTATAGACGCGCTGTTCCTTACAGGTGCGGCTTCACCACGTCTGGCGCGGAATTTTCTATCGGCGCTCGTCGTCGTCCCTCGCTGTTCGCCGACGTCGTGCCGGCCACGAGCATGAGTCGCGCCCTTTCATTGATTGTTGTTTGTTTGTCGGAAGGGGCGGATCGCCTACCCCTTCATGCGCGCGCTCGTTGGGTCATAGAGCGGTTGGAGGCTCGCCTGTGCGGGCACTCGCACTGTCGCCACCTCGATCTCATAGCGTGACCTGAGAACCGCCTGAGCGCTCTCGCCAATCGTATGCTTGACGTAGCCGAGCCCAACTGCCGCACCGAGGTGGTGGGCGAAGCCCCCGGATGTGAGATAGCCAACGATCTTGCCGTCGCGCACGATCGCCTCGTTGCCATAGAGCAGGGGCTCGGGATCGGCGAGCAGGAATTGGACGAGACGGCTCGACAGGCCGGCCTCCCGCCGTGCAAGCACCGCCTCGCGGCCGATGAAGTGCCCGAAGCGGGCCACAGCTTTACCGGTGCGCACGGCAAAACCGAGGCCCGCCTCGAGCACGTGATCCGTCGAGGCGATGTCATGGCCGTAATGGCGGTAGGCCTTCTCGAGCCGGCAGGTGTCGAGCGCATGGGAACCGGCGAGCACCAGTCCGTGCGCGGCGCCAGCCGTCATGATCGTGTCGAACACGTGCCGCGCCATGTCGACGGGGACGTACAGCTCCCAGCCGAGTTCGCCGACGTAGGAGATACGATGGGCGCGGGCGAGACCCATGCCGATCTCGACGGTTTTGAAGGCTCCGAACGGGAATGCAGCGTCGTCAAGTGCGACGTTGACGAGCGGAGCCAGCAGGTCGCGGGACTTCGGCCCCATGATCGCAAGGCAAGCCTCGCCGTTGGTGATGTCGGTTGCGACGCAATGGGCATCATTTGGCGTGTGGCGTCTGAGCCAGGCGAGATCGCGCTGGACCGCTGCCGAAGAAGTGACGACGAGGAACTCTGTCGGCGACAGGCGATTGACGGTGAGGTCGGCTTCAATTCCGCCCGCAGCATTGAGCCATGGCGTGTAGACGATGCGCCCTGGGGCGATGGCAATGTCGTTGGCGCAGATCCGTTGCAGCACCGCTTCGGCATCGCGGCCATCGACGCGGATCTTGCCGAAGGCGGAGAGATCGAACAGCGCTACGCCGGTGCGGACGGCGTGATGCTCGGCTGCGACGTAGGGGAAGAAGTTCTGGCGGAACCAGGACCAGCGGGCTTCTGCTTTCTCGCCGCGTGCCCGCGCCTCCGCCGGCAGGTACCAGAGCGGGCGCTCCCAGCCGGCCGAGTCGCCGAAGCAGGCGTTGGCCGCGACGTGGCGCTCATGCAGCGGCAGGTGGCGCACGCCGCGTGCCGTCTCGGGCTGGCGATAGGGGAATTGATCGGCGTAGTGCAGGCCGAGCGCCTCACCGGAGCGTGCGAGCAGATACGTCGTGTTGGAATGGTGCGGCTGGCAGCGACGGATGTCGTTGCCGGTCAGGTCCATGGTCGGCCCGCCTGTCTCCATCCATTCGGCCATGGCCTTGCCGGCGCCGCCCGCGGTCTGGATGCCGATCGAGTTGAAGCCGGCGGCGACGTAGAAGTTGCGCAGTCCAGGCGCTTCGCCGAGGATCCACTTGCCGTCTGGTGTGAAGCTCTCGGGGCCGTTGAAGAAGGAGTGAATGCCGATGCGCTTCAGGATAGGCAGGCGTTCGCTGGCGGCGGCGAGTTCGCCGGCGAGATGTTCCCAGTCGTCGGGCAGCGTCAAGAACTCGGCGCCGGCGGGAATTCGCGCGTCCGCGAGTGGCCTGCCCGACCGCTCGAAGAAGCCGATCAGCAGTTTGCCCGCCTCTTCTTTGATATAGGCCTGCTCGTCGGGCACGCGCAGCACCGGCAGATTGCGCGGAATGTCGCCGCTCGGCTCGGTGACGACGTAGAAATGCTCGCACGCAATCAGTGGCACTCCGATGCCCGCCATGCCGCCGACTGCCCGCCCCCACAGGCCGGCGCAATTGACGACATACTCGGCATGGATCGCGCCCGCCGCAGTGGTGACGCCGGTGACGCGACCGTTCGCGTGCGCAATGCCGGTGACGGCGCTGTTCTCGATCACGCGGACGCCGCGCTGGCGCGCCCCCTTGGCGTAGGCCTGGCAGAGGTTGGCGGGGTCGACCTGACCGTTGGCCGGAATGAAGAGGCCGCCGACGACCGCTTTGAGATCGACGAGCGGATGATGCCGGCGGCATTCGTCAGGCGAGACGACGTGCGTTTCGACGCCGAAGGCTTTGCCCATTGTCGCCTGCCGCTTCAGCTCTTCCATGCGCTCGGATGACAGGGCGAGTGACAGCGAGCCGTTCTGGCGGAAGCCGGTGACGACACCGGTCTCGGCCTCAAGTTCGGGGATCTGGGCGGCGGAGGCGCGCGCAATCCTGGTCAACGTCGATGAACTCCGCAGCTGGCCGACGAGCCCCGCCGCGTGCCACGTGGTGCCCGACGTGATGCGTTTGCGCTCCAGCAGGACGACGTCGCTCCAGCCCTGTTTTGCCAGATGATAGGCGACCGAGCAGCCGACGATGCCGCCACCGATGACGACCGCGCGGGCGTGGGTGGGAAGGGTGGTCATGGGCGGGCTCGTGGTGCTGCTGGCGGGGGTGCCGCAGCTGGCGGCAGCTTAAGCAGACTTGCGCCAGCCCGCCAACACGGCGTGTGACTGTGTGCCGGGGTGAGCGATGGCGGGCGCGCGGGCAAGCGCGGCGTTGAAGGTGGCGTAGTCGGAATTGGGGTAGTTGACGGCTTTGGTGGGCGCGCCTCTGCATGTCGGCGATGCGGGTAAGATACTGGTCGATGCTTCAGTTGCGGCCCCTGGCTTCTGCACGGGCCAGCGCGAGCGCCAGGGGGCGTGTCGTCCCGATCGCGGCCTCACCGCCTCGGATTGGTGCGGCGCCTGTCGGCGGGCTTCTTGGCGGGGCCGGTCTTGGCTGCGAGCGCTTTTGCGGTCTTCTTGGGCTTGGCGGATGAGGCACGCGCTGCTGCAAGGCGGGCGAGCGAGGCGAAATACTGCATGGCGCGCTGGTCGTCGAACACCACGTCGGGAGCGCTGTAGTAGCCGTTGATCGTCTGCGTGCCGTTGCGGGTTTCATAGGTGAACGCGGCGCTGCCCTCGGCCTCGAACTCCGGCCGGGTTTGGTCGTCGACCTTGAAGTAGAGCAAATCGCGGATGATGAAAGCAGTGATGACGCCGTCGATGTAGAGGCCCTTGCCGCCGAAAAAACGGCGCGTCGTGATCACGCCGAGCCGGCCCATCTGCTCGATGACGAAGGCGACGAAGTCGGGCGAAGCGGTCATGGGGTCAGCTTCTCATCATCCGGCCCGGCCGAAGCGGAGCGAGAGCGCGACGCCATAGACGGCGACGGCCAGCAGGATGCCGGCGACGAGCGTACCGGCGGGGAAGCCGGCCCACAGCACCCAGGCGGCGGCCAGTGACCAGACGATGGTGGCGGCGAGTGTCACTTGGCGCCACGCCACGACGCGCATGGGGTGGACCCATTTCCAGCGCACGAAGGTGAGGGCTGAACAGATCACGATGATGGCACTCGTGATGGACGCCATTTGAGGGAGGGCGAAGAGGTAGAAGGCGACGATGTTCCAGATGGCGGGGAAGCCCACAAAGCTGTTGTCAGGGGCCTTCGAGTTGTCGTCGGAAAAGTGGTAAAGAGAGGTGACCAAGATGACGGCGGCGAGCGTCATGCCCCACCAGCCGCTGAGGATGCCGGATAGCAGCAGCATGAGGGTGGGAACGAAGACATAGGTGACGTAGTCGACGCAGAGGTCGATCGTCTCGCCGGAAACGTGAGGTAGCACGGTCTTGACCTCGAAGCGCCGAGCGAAGAAGCCGTCAATCCCATCG
>JANYHP010000248.1 GCA_025359005.1 Hyphomicrobiaceae bacterium
CCCGCCCAAACCAAAGACCTCGTCGACAGTGGTGCGACGTGCATCGCCTACGAGACCGTGACTTCTGCAACAGGCGGCCTGCCGCTGCTCGCGCCCATGTCCGAAGTTGCCGGCCGTATGTCGGTGCAAGCAGGCGCCTACCATCTCGAGAAGGCACACGGCGGCCTCGGCATTCTGCTCGGCGGCGTCCCAGGCGTGCCTGCCGGCAAGGTTGTCATTCTCGGTGGTGGCGTCGTCGGCACGCATGCGGCGAGCATCGCCGTGGGCATGGGCGCCGAGGTCGTCGTTCTCGACCGTTCGGTCGATGCGCTGCGCCGCGTCTGGACGCAGTTCGGCCGTTCCGTCGCGACAGTCTTCTCCACGCGCGATGCGATCGATCATCATCTGCGTGACGCCGATCTGGTCGTCGGCGGCGTGCTGATCCCCGGGGCGTCTGCGCCCAAGCTCATTACCCGTGACCACATCCGGCACATGAAGGCCGGCTCGGTCCTCGTCGACGTCGCCATCGACCAGGGCGGCTGCGCTCAGACCTCACGCGCCACCACCCATGACGACCCCACCTACGTCATCGACGACGTCATCCACTATTGCGTCGCCAACATGCCCGGCGGCGTGCCCCGCACCTCGACCTCCGCCCTCAACAATGCCACTCTGCCGTTCGTCCTGGCGCTGGCCGACAAGGGGTGGAAAAAAGCGCTGGCGGACGACGTGCATTTGCGCAACGGTCTCAATGTCTGGAATGGCAAGATCACGTGCGAACCGGTGGCGGCTGCCTTGAAATACGGCTATACGCCTCTGGCCGATGCACTCACCTAAGGTTTGCATCTGGACAAAATGGTGCGCACTCGCCCAACAATAAGGGATGGGGCGCGCTTCCCCTCGGGAGGGGACGCAATTGGACGCTGCCGAATGAGGGTCTCCGCGCGTGCGGGGTCCCCACGAAAGCAGCGTCTTACACTGTACACCGGGAGGGGTGATGGAATACTTCGTCCAGCAGCTCATCAATGGGCTGACGCTTGGCTCGATCTACGGGCTCATTGCCATCGGCTATACGATGGTCTTCGGCATCATCGGCATGGTGAACTTCGCTCATGGCGACGTGTTCATGCTCTCGACGTTCATCGCGCTTATTATCCTGATGATCCTCCTGCCGATCATCAGCACCTCGATGGCTGCAGTCATCTTCGCGCTCGTCGTCGTGCTTATTCTCGGCATGGTGCTCACCGGCTTGTGGAATTGGGCCATCGAGCGGATCGCCTACCGGCCGTTGCGCGGCTCGTTCCGCTTGGCGCCGCTGATCTCGGCCATCGGCATGTCGATCTTCCTCTCCAACTTCGTCCAGGTCGTGCAGGGCCCGACTAACAAGTCGCTCAATGCCCTCATCGACGGCGGCTTCTGTCTGGCGACCGACGTCGCCGCCAAATCCTGCCTGTTCCACACCAAGTCGTCGTTCGGCGTCACCATCGCCTACAAGCAACTGCTGATCATGGTGATAACCGCACTCCTTCTCGCCGCCTTCTGGTATTTGGTGCAGCGAACACCACTTGGCCGCGCCCAGCGCGCGTGCGAGCAAGACAGCAAGATGGCGCGCCTGCTCGGCATCGACGTGGATCGGACGATCTCCGTCACCTTTGTGATGGGCGCAGCCCTCGCCGCTGTTGCCGGCGTCATGTACCTCATCCAGTATGGCATCGTCGGATTCTCCGACGGGTTCGTTCCGGGCGTCAAAGCCTTCACCGCGGCTGTGCTCGGCGGTATCGGCTCGCTGCCGGGCGCCGTCCTTGGCGGGCTCATCATCGGCTTGATTGAGAGCCTGTGGTCCGCCTACTTCACGATCGACTATAAGGATGTGGCGGCGTTCTCCATTCTCGCGGTGACGCTGATCTTCCTGCCATCGGGCATTCTGGGTCGTCCCGAAGTCGAGAAGGTGTGACGGCCATGGCGATGACCGAGCAACCCCATACCCAATCCGATGCCAGCACCAAAATCCGCAACGCGGCCATCGAAGGCCTGAAGTTCGCTGGGCTATTGCTAGCGCTCTCAATTCCAATTCTGGTCCTTCGGATCGATTCCGATATCGATCATCGGCCCTTCCTGGCGGTCCGCTGGCAGCTGCCGCTGTGGATCGCCGGTATCGGCTTTCTCGTGCGCTTTGTAACGCTGGCGTTGACCAGCGATGCGCCGAAAAAAGCCAGCACGCCCTGGAACCTGTCGCCGAACACCACCCGATATCTGTCGTACGGCGGGATTGCGCTGCTTGCGCTTTATCCAGTCATTGCCCTTGCGCTTGTCGGCCCCGCCGGCTCCATCAAATGGATCGACAATTTCGGCATCCAGGTGATGATCTATGTGATGCTCGGCTGGGGCCTCAACATCGTCGTCGGCCTCGCTGGCCTGCTTGATCTCGGGTATGTCGCCTTTTACGCCGTCGGCGCCTACTCCTATGCTTTGCTCGCGACCGTGGTTCTGCCTAAATACGCGCCGTTCCTGATGCCCTGGGCCTTCTGGATCTGCCTGCCACTGGCGGGACTGCTGGCGGCGTTATGGGGCATCATCCTCGGGCTGCCTGTGCTGCGCCTGCGCGGCGACTACCTGGCCATCGTGACGCTGGCCTTCGGCGAGATCATCCGACTGATCCTGATCAACTGGGACGTTGTCACAAGTGGTTATGCCGGCATTTCCGGCATCCCGCGCCCGAGCTTCTTCGGCTTGCCGTTCACAGCCTCCGACAATGGGTTCGCGGCCACCTTCGGGCTTGAATTTACGCCCTTGCATCGAACCATCTTCCTCTTCTACGTCATCCTGGCCTTGGCCTAGATGACCAACTGGGTCAGTCTGCGCTTGCGGCGACTTCCGGTAGGCCGCGCCTGGGAAGCCCTTCGCGAGGACGAGATCGCGTGCCGCAGTCTGGGCATCAACACCACCAACACCAAGCTCACCGCCTTTGCCATCGGCGCCTCGTTCGCCGGCATGGCGGGGTCGTTCTTCGCCGCCCGCCAGAACTTCATTTCACCCGAGAGTTTCACCTTCAACGAGAGCGCCGTCATCCTTGCGGCCGTCGTGCTTGGCGGCATGGGCAGCCAGATCGGCGTCGCCCTTGCGGCCTTCGCCATCATCGGCGGCACCGAGATTCTGCGCGAACTGGACTGGCTCAAGGCCATTTTTGGCGCCAACTTCGATCCGACGCAGTATCGCATGTTGATCTTTGGATTTGCGATGGTGGCGCTGATGATCTGGAAGCCGCGCGGCCTCATATCGACGCGTGAGCCATCGCTGTTCCTGAAAGAGCGGAAAACGATTTCCGGCGATCACGTGAAGGAGGGCCACGGCTGATGTCCATGGACGCCCAGTCATCACCGCCACACGCGCATCGGCCATTGCTCAAGGTCGAACACATCTCCATGCGCTTCGGCGGCCTCATTGCTATAAACAATCTGAGTTTCGAGGCCCGCGAGGGTGAAATCACAGCGCTGATCGGTCCCAATGGGGCCGGCAAGACGACCGTCTTCAACTGCATCACCGGGTTTTACAAACCCACATCGGGCCGCATGGTTCTGCTTGGCGGTCAGGCGGGACCAGAGGCCGTCGATCATGCCACGGCGTCCGGGGAGCGCTTCCATCGCTACCCAGACGGAAGTTCTGTGTTCCTGCTCGAGCGCATGCCCGACTTCCAGATCGCCGCCGAGGCCAAGGTTGCACGCACCTTCCAAAACATCCGCTTGTTCTCCGGCATGACGACGCTCGAAAACCTCATCGTCGCCCAGCACAATGCGCTGATGGACGCGTCGGGCTGGACCGTTCGCGGCCTCATTGGCGCCCGCAGCTATCGCGACGCCGAACGCGCCGCGGTCGAGAAGGCCGAGTATTGGCTGGACAAGATCGGCCTGACGGATCGCGCCGATGACCCGGCTGGTGATCTGCCCTACGGCGCCCAGCGGCGCCTCGAAATCGCGCGTGCGATGTGCACCGGCCCGCGCCTGCTGTGTCTCGATGAACCGGCGGCTGGTCTCAATCCGCGAGAAAGCGCCGATCTCAACACGCTTCTGCGGCTCATCCCGCGCGAGCATGCGACCTCGATCCTGCTGATCGAGCACGATATGTCCGTCGTCATGGAGATTTCCGACCACGTCGTCGTCCTCGAATATGGCGTCAAAATCTCAGACGGCACGCCCGACCAGGTCCGCACCGATCCCAAGGTCATCGCCGCCTACCTTGGTGTCGAGGACGAGGAAGTGGAGGCGGTAGAAAGCGCCCTCGCGGGAGTTCGCCCATGACAAACCCCATGACAACGAGCGAGACCTCGACCGCAGCGGCAGCCAAAACGCAGCCGATGCTGCACATCCAGGGCGTCAAGAGTTTCTACGGAAACATCATGGCGCTGCGGGGTGTCGACGTCGTCGTCAACGAAGGCGAGATCGTCACGCTGATCGGCGCGAACGGCGCTGGCAAATCCACGCTGATGATGACGGTGTTTGGCACCCCACGGGCGCGCGAGGGCCGCATCATCTACCAGGGTCAGGACATCACCCAATTGCCCAGCCACCAGATCGCCCATCTGCGCATCGCACAGTCGCCGGAAGGACGGCGGATTTTTCCGCGTATGACAGTGCGTGAGAATTTGCAGATGGGTGCCGAGATCGACGGCGGTAAATACTTCGAGCAAGACCTCGAGCGTGTGACGACACTGTTCCCGCGACTCAAGGAACGCATCGAGCAACGCGGCGGCACACTTTCCGGCGGCGAGCAGCAAATGCTGGCGATCGCCCGCGCGCTGATGAGCCGGCCAAAGTTGCTCATGCTCGACGAGCCGAGCCTTGGCCTCGCGCCGCTGATCGTCAAGCAGATCTTCGAAGTCATCCGGGACCTGAATGCCCGCGATGGCATGACGGTTTTCCTCGTTGAGCAGAATGCTTTCCACGCCCTGCGCCTCGCGCACCGCGGCTACGTGATGGTGAATGGCGCTATCACCATGAGCGGCACGGGCAGGGAATTGCTCGCACGCCCTGAAATCCGCGCAGCCTACCTCGAAGGTGGCAAACACTGAGGCCGCCACCCCACCCACACTCGCGAACTGAGCCCGACCATGTCGCTCTTCCAAATCTTTTATGATGCAGGCCCCAATGGGCTATGGATCTTCCTGCTGGTCACCGTCGTTCTTGGCGCGTGCACCGCCTATGTGTCCGGCAAAGCCATCGCCGGAACCTGGCGGCCTATGTGGCATAGCATCGGCTACGCGCTGATAATCGCCCTCGCGGTGCGTTTTATCCATTACGCGCTGTTTGATGAAGTGCTGCTGTCGGCGCGAAACTATGTGATCGACTGTGGCGTGTTGATCGCGGCCACCCTGGCCGGTTTTCGCATCACGCGCCGCAACCAGATGGCCCAGCAATACGACGTTCTTGCAAAGTAAGCGTTGCGGCTGTTCGCAGGCGTGGGCTGTGTCCGCAATATGATGCTGCATGATGCTGCAACGCAGTAATTTCGCTCAACTTTGCAGCGATAGACCCCGCAAAACGTGCGGATTCAACGTGACTTCGCCACGATTTCGCGGAATCATGCGCCAAGGCGGTTAGGGACTGCCTGTCCCGGCAGGCAGATCGAAGTGTGCCGGGTCAACCATGATAGGGAGTGCCTCTATATGAAGAAGGTTGTGTGGTCGGGCGTCGCTGTGTCGGCGCTGCTTGCGTTTTCCGGGGCTGCAAATGCCCAGATCAAAATCGGCCTGACGGGTCCGCTGACCGGACCGAACGCTGCATTCGGATTGCAGCTTAAGAATGGTGCAGAGCAGGCAGCCGCGGCGATCAACGCCAAGGGCGGCATGAACGGCCAGAAAATCGAGTTGGTCGTTGCCGACGACGTGTCGGACCCCAAACAGGGCGTTTCGATCGCGAACAAGTTCGCCGGCGAGGGCATCAAGTTCGTGCTCGGGCCGTTCAATTCCGGCGTGACTATGCCGTCATCTGAAGTCTATGCCGAAAACGGCATCCTGCAGATCACCCCGTCGGCGACAAATCCGAAGATCACCGAGCGCGGCCTGTGGAATACGTTCCGCACCTGCGGTCGTGACGATCAGCAGGGTGCTGTGGCCGGGTCCTATCTCGCCAAGGAACTGAAGGGCAAGAAGGTCGCCATCGTCCACGACAAGACAACCTACGGCAAGGGTCTGGCCGACGAAACTCAGAAGGCTGCCAATGCCCTCGGCGTCAAGGAAGTGCTCTATGAAGGCGTCAACACGGGTGAGAAAGACTTCAACGCCCTCGTCGCCAAGATCAAGTCGGCTGGCGCCGAAGTGATCTACTGGGGTGGCCTTCACACCGAAGGCGCGCTCATCGCCAAGCAGCTCAAAGACGGTGGCGTCAATGCCGTCATGATGTCCGGCGACGGCATCACGTCGAACGAGTTCGCGACCATCGGTGGCGATGCCATCATCGGCACGCTCATGACCTTCCCGCCCGATCCGCGCAAGTTGCCGGAAGCGGCCGAAGCCGTGAAGCAGTTCGCCGCCATCAAGTACGATCCGGAAGCCTACACCCTCTACACCTATGCAGCCCTCGAAGTGATCACGGCCGCGGCCAATGCCGTCAAAGCCAACGATCCCAAGAAGGTCGCCGAGGAAATGAAGAAGGGCGGCGCCTACAAGACCGTGATCGGCGAACTCAAATATGACAAGAAGGGCGACATCACGCGCCCGGACTACGTCATGTACACCTGGAAGAAGGACAAGGATGGCAAGGTCACTTACATCCAGAACTAATCGGATGGACGCGTGACTGCCTTTCGTGCAGCCAAGGGAGGGGTGGCTTTCGGGCCGCCCCTCTTTTTTATATGCCATCGCGCTGTCGTGGCCTTGACCGTTGCGGTTGGCATCGGTTCTCTCGGCTTGACCTCGGCTGAGGCCGAACCGGTGCGCGTCGCCATAGCACTACCGCTCACTGGGCCACAGCACGCCCTCGGCCGGCAAATCAAAGCCGCCGTCACGTTCGCGCTGAACCGCCCGGACCGTACTGGACAGGGGCCGAAGGCACCGCTCGACGCTTCATCGCTCGAAGTCACTTGGCACGATGACAAATGCTCAAGCGATGGCGGCCTTGCCGCCGCCCAGGCAATCGTGGCCGCCGCGACGAGCGATCGGCCCCACGTCGTCGTGGGCCATGTCTGCCCGTCTGCCGCGCAGGCCGCAGCGACGCACTACAACACCGCCGGCATTCCATTTATTGCCGCGGGAATGCTCGCCGCACGCACCACTCCCACCCATCGCTTCGGCCCGAAGCACTTCCGCCTCTACAGTGACATCACGCAGGGTGCCGCCATCGGCATGGCGCTGAGCGAGGCCGGCCCCGCTGCACGGATCGCGTTCGTGCGTGATCGCACGGCCTATGCTCAAGAGGCTCTGAGCGCCGCTGCGGCCGCGCTTGCTGCGCGGGGGCGGCCAATTTCCACCGTGGAGACGTTTGCCGGTGCCGACAAGGACTTCGCGGCGCTTGGGCAGCGCCTCAGTGCCGCTGGCATTACACATATGGCCCTGGCAGCGTTCCCAAGCGAGGCTGCCTTGCTCGTCACAGAGGTGCGCAAGCGGGTTCCCGAAATCATCGTTTTTGCGACAGATTCATTGGCGGATCTCGCTTTCCGCCGCGCCGCAGGGAGCGCTGCCGAAGGGATCAAGGTCGCCCTTGTGCCCGATAGTCGCGCCTATCCTCGCGCCAAGGCGCTTTCCGACCACCTTGCAGCTGCTGGGCTCGAGACAAGCCGCGCCGCACTCGCCAGCTATGCTGCCGTCGAGATCTTGCAGGCGCAATCCAGCAAAGACGCCGGCGAAGGCTTGGCCGAAGCCCTGGCGGGCGGCACGTTCGAAACCATCTTGGGCGCTATCCGCTTCGACAAGACCGGCGCCGCGTCGATCGCGTCCTATCTGTTTTACACCTGGGACAAAGGCGAATTGCGCGCGCCACTCGCCCCCTGATGCGGGGCGGTTGCTTGTCTGCCTATGAGACTTGGGGTCCATGAGACTTGGGGTCCATGAGACTTGGGCGAGACGTCCGGTTTTACGTTGTGGGGTTCCAAAGTCGCGATGGTTTTGGGCGTCGATGCAGCGAGCTGGCCCTACTGGCGCGGCAATCCAGCGCCCCTGTCGACGAGCCCGTTCGGCGATATCACGACGCTGATGGACTTCGGTATCGTCATCGGCGCGACGCTGGCGGCGAGCCTCAGCGCACGCTTCGATCTCAGGCCCATCAACGCGGTCGGGCAGCGTGGTCCGGCGCGGCCTTGGGCGGGCTGCTGATGGGCTATGGCGCGCGTCTTTCGGACGGCTGCAACATCGGCGCCTATTTCTCGGCGCTGGCATCGGGCAGCCTGTCGGGCTGGGTGTGGGTCGCCGCCGCCTTCGTCGGCAGCGCCATTGGCCTGCGGCTCGAGGCCCGGTCGGCCTGAGCGCCGCGCCGACCTCACCGGCCCTCGGCCACCGGCGCGCCTTTGTCGTCGAGGTAGGCGATGCGGATCATGTTGGTGGCGCCGGGCGAGCCGATGGGCACGCCGGCGGTGATGACGACGCCTTCGCCAGCCTTGCAGAAGCCCTCGTCGTAGGCAACGCGGCACGCCTTGCGGACCATGTCGGCCTGGTTTTCCGGATCGCCGGTCAGCACGCAGTGCATGCCCCACACGACGGCGAGACGACGCGCGGTGGCGAGCACCGGCGTCAGCCCGATCACCGGCAGATTGGGCCGCTCGCGGGCGACGCGCAGCGCGGTGGACCCGGTCGCGGTATAGCAGATGATGGCCGCCAATTTGAGCGTATCGGCAACAGCGTGGGTGGCGGCTGCGATGGCGTCGGCGCCGGTGGCCTGTGGTGGCGTGGACGTTGCGTGCACCAGTTGATCGTAGGTGGGATCGCTTTCCACTTCGATGGCGATGCGGTTCATCATGCCGATGGCTTCGAGCGGGTATTCGCCGACCGCGCTTTCGGCCGACAGCATGATAGCGTCGGCGCCATCGAACACAGCGGTGGCGACGTCGGACACCTCCGCGCGCGTCGGTACCGGCGAGGTGATCATGCTCTCCAGCATCTGGGTGGCGATGACCACGGGCTTGCCGGCTGCGCGCGACTTGCGCGTGATCAGCTTCTGCAGGATCGGTACGCGCTCGACCGGCAACTCCACACCGAGATCGCCGCGCGCCACCATCAGCGCGTCGGACGCTGCAATCACATCGTCGAGATCGGTAATGGCCGAGGGCTTCTCGATCTTGCTCATGATAGCGGCGCGGTCGCCGATCATCGTGCGCGCAATGCGAACATCTTCGCCGCGTTGCACGAAACTGAGCGCCACCCAATCGACGCCGAGGCGGAGGGCAAAATCGAGGTCGACCTTGTCTTTCTCGGTCAACGGATCGATGGGCAGAAGCGTGTCGGGCATCGATACGCCCTTGCGGCTGGCGAGTGCACCCGCCACGATCACTTTGGCGTCGATGATGCCGGGCTTGCGGTCGATCACCTGCATGCGAATCTTGCCGTCGTCGAGCAGCAGGATGTGGCCGGGCTCGATGGCCTGGAAAATCTGCGGATGCGGCAGGAACGCGCGCGTGGCCGAGCCTTCGCTTTCGGTCTGGTCGAAGCGGAACGTGGCCCCCTGCGCCAGATCTACCTTGCCGCCACCGATGTCGCCGACGCGGAACTTCGGCCCTTGCAGGTCGCAGAGAATGCCGATCGGCCGGCGGAACTTGGCTTCGGCCGCGCGGATGGCGGCGTGCAGCTTCTTCGGCCCGTCGTGGGGGGGCCGCGAATGGCTCATGTTGATGCGGAAGACGTCAACGCCGGCGTCGAACAGCTTCTCGATCATTTCAGGCGAGCCGGAGGCCGGACCCAGGGTCGCGATGATTTTCACTCGCCGATTACGTCGCATAGGGGGCCTCTGCCGCGCTGGTGTTCGTGACCGCGCGCACAGTGCGGCGCGCGTTATTTCGCTTTTGCGGCGTCGCCGGGATCGGTCAGGCGGATGGTCCAATCCTTGGCGTCACCGGTGTCGACCTCGAAGAATCCGGTTTTGTTATAGCCCCGTTTCGGGCAATCCTGCACGCCTTTGATCGTGAACGTCTTGTCGCTTGTGCACATGAACGATTGGCCGGCCCATTCCCCACCTCGATCGTAGTCGACGGCGTGGATATAGTAGAAGCGCCCCGACAACGTCCCCTTGAAGACCGTTTCGCACGTTTGCGCGGCGATGTTCCACCAGCCTTCCGTCGCCCAGCCGGCGTTGGACGCGTCCTTATAGCCGATCGAGACGCCAATGCGACCCTTGGTGGTGTTGCACAGGCGCAGATCGGCCCGCGCCGGTGCCCATGGCAGAAGGCCCAGCACAAGCACCGCGGCGGCTATGTAAGACTTGGCTATGGACGACTTGGGATGGCTCATCATGGTGTGCGGGGATCGACGAGGATGACGCGGAGGTCGTTGACGTTGGTCTGGGTGGGGCCGCACGCGACGAGATCACCGAGCGCGCGGAAGAAGGCTGTCGAGTCGTTGTTACGCAGCATCTCTGCGGCATCGATGTGGCACGCCTTCGCTCTGAGCAGGGTGTCCGGCATCACGATTGCACCAGCCGGATCGGTTGCAGCGCCACTGCCGCCGTCGATGCCATCCGTATCGGCGGCAAGCGCAACGATGCCAGCCGCGCCATCGAGGCCAAGCGCCAGTCCAAGCGCATATTCCTGGTTGGGGCCGCCGCTGCCGGTGCCGGTCACCGTCACGGTGCACTCGCCGCCGGACAGGATCGCCACCCGTTCGCCGCGCGCCAGTGCTGCGAGCGCCAGAGTTGCATGAGCGCGGCCGACCTCGCGCGCCTCGCCCTCAAGGCTGTCGCCGAGGATGACGGGCGTGAACCCCGCCGCAAGCGCGAGCACAGCTGCAGCATCGAGCGACGCCTGCGGGCGGGCGATGATTTCGAAGCGCGTGTTCGCCAACGCTGCGGCGCCTGGCTTCAAGGTTTCGTGGGCGGGATCGGCGAGGGCGCGCGCGATAGCCGACGGCGGCGTTATTTTGTAATGCGCCAGCACCGCGCGGGCATCCGCGAGCGTGGTCGGATCGGCGACAGTGGGGCCCGAGCCAATCGCCTGCGGCTCATCGCGCGGCACATCCGAGATGGCCAGCGTGAGACAGCACTGAGCCCCGGAGGCCGCCATCGCGAGCCGCCCGCCCTTGATACGCGACAGATGCCGGCGCACCGTATTCATCTCGCCGATCGGCGCGCCCGAGCGCAGCAACTGCTTGGTCAGCGCCTGCTTGTCAGCCGCCGTCACGCCATCGACGGGCGCTGACCACAACGCCGACGCGCCGCCGCTCATCAGCACCAGCACCACATCGTCAGGGCCAGCACTTGCCGCCAGCGCCAGCGCCCGGGTCGCAGCCGTAGCACTTGGCCCATCGGGCACCGGATGCCCCGCCTCGACGATCTCGATCCGCCGCGTCGGCAGGCCGAAGCCATGCCGCGTCGTCACAAAGCCTTCGATGCGGTCGAGTTGGCCAAGTCCCGCGTAATGCGCCTCAACGGCCACCGCCATGGCCGCATTCGCCTTGCCCGCACCGAGCACGATGAGACGCCCACGCGGCGGCACCTCGGGTAGATGCGGCGGCACGCATGCCGATGGATGCGCGACCCGGACGGCTTCGCGAAACAAATCGAGTGCGAGGGCACGGAGCGCTGCAGGATCGGTTGGGCGTCGGCTCATCGGGCATCCGGGATGGACTGCGGACTTGATCGGATATCCCATTGCGCTGCCGGTCCCCCTATGGTCAAGGCGCGCGCAGCCAGCTGGCGTCTCCGGAAGGCGTTTTCCAGCGCCTCACTTTGCTACGCAGCCGAGCGCGGCGACGAAATAGCTGGCATACGAGGGCTGGTCGCTGCGCTGCCGGGTTCGGGGCGTGCAGGTCCGACGCCCGGCGGCTCATCCTTCCGGAGTAGCCCGCCCCTTCTGAGCCGCAATGCCCCCACCCAAAGGCGCCGCCCAAGCCCCCAAATCCACGCCGAACCTGATTGCGGCGCGCTCGGATCGGCCGTAGTCTGATGCGACGGTGCGACTTTTTTGTCGGCCCAATAGGTCTGGTCGGCGTCTTTCTTCAGACCACCGGCGTGGCCACTTCTGATGGAGGTTGTGCATGTTTGCGTTCCGAGCGTTGGCTGCCACGGCTACTCTTGCCGCCGTCGCGTCGACGAGCCTCACCGCGAACGCACAAAGCGTTCCCGCCCTCTACGACGGCTCGAACACCACCTACCAGATCACGCCCGGCAGCAACCTTCGGATTGGCGACACCCTGACGTCGCGCGTCGTCGTCACGTTGTGGCAGGGCGGCCAGGTGAAGGGCGCTGGCACCTGTTCGCAAGCCTCCTGCCCCGTCGCCTACGACGGGCAGAACCTTTACGCCCGCCGTTCGCGCCTGCGCCTGCCCGGCACCGTCACGCCGGGCGGTGGCGGTAGCGGTGGCGTGATTGCGCGCACGTTGCGGCGCGGCGACAGCGGCGACGACGTGTTGCGTCTGCAGGAAGCGCTCAACCGCAACGGGGCCGCCATCGTCATCGATCGCAATTTCGGCCGCGGCACGCGCACGGCCGTGCAGACGTTCCAGCGCGCACGCGGCCTCAAAGTCGACGGTGTAGCCGGCCCGGACACCTTGCGCGCGCTCGGCGTTTAGCTTCGACAGCCTACTTCGCGGATACGGCAAAAATATCAGCCTGACGCAGCAGCGCGGCAACGGACGGAACACCCGGACCTGCCGCGCACGCGGCGGCAAACGGCTCCCAGACGTGGCGCTCGAAACTGCGTTGCGCCTCCTTTCCGACATCTGCTGCGAATTCTGCCGTCAGCGCATCGCTCTCCAGCGCCAGCCACGCCTGCGCCGCCTGAATTGCCTCGGCCGCTGCCGGCGCATTGCACGGCCCGCAAATTTGGCAGAGGATGGCCGCGTGCGCCGGTGTGGCGGGACGCACCTCGAAGGTCGCCACACGGCGATCGCCGATGCGAATACCGAACAGCTGGCATCGGCCCCACGCCACCAACCCCACGTAGCTCGCCAGGCAATTGCGCATCGCGCGCGCCTCCTCGACGATCTCGGCGTGTGATCGTAGCGGCACGATGTCAAAGCCATGCATCTGCCAGGCGTTGCGCGCCGCACAGCCCCCCCGTCCGGCGTGGCCCGCCTGCACGAGTGCCAGCAGCCACAGCCGCGCCTCACACGCAGCCCGGCCAAGGCTGATCCCGGTGCGCCACGGCGTGCGGATAAGCCGACCTGCCTCGGTGTTCGCATGCGCCGAGTGCCACGCGTAGAGCGCCAGCACGTCGACCGGTAGCCGCGCGGTAACGCCTGTCAGCATCGCAGCCTGCATCCCGATCCATAGCGCAAAACCGTCGCCGCACAGCCCGCGCG
>JANYHP010000316.1 GCA_025359005.1 Hyphomicrobiaceae bacterium
GCATCCATCACTGCATGCGCACCATAGGCGCTGCCGAAATGGCGCTGGAGAAGATGATCAAGCGGCTCAGCAGCCGGACGGCCTTTGGCAAGCGTGTCATCGAGCAGTCGGTCTGGGAGCAGCGCATCGCGGAGGCCCGCATCGACATCGAGATGACGCGCCTGCTCTGCCTCAAGGCCGCCGACATGATGGACAAGGTGGGCAACAAGGCCGCGCAGCAGGAAATCGCCATGATCAAGGTGGCGGCGCCGCGCATGGCACTGCGCATCATCGATGATGCTATCCAGGCGCACGGCGGGGCCGGCGTGACCACCGACTTCGGCCTAGCCAAGAAATATGCCGGCATCCGCACGCTGCGGCTGGCGGATGGCCCCGACGAGGTGCACAACCGTTCCATCGCACGGATGGAGATGAAGAAGTACACCAATGCCAAGGTGAGCTGAACTTTGCCACTTTTTGCGGCGACGTTTACCCCAAACCGATCCCGACGCGCGGCGTCGGGATCGGTTCGGTCGGTTGCATGTGGCAGCAAGGAGTTTGGCGGGGGAGATTGGGCATGTCCGTTGCGCGCTTCTCATCGGTTCCGGCGCGCGTGTGCCGGCGGCGCGCGCCGCTGATGGCGTACGCCGCTGCAGGGCTGGCGCTGAGCTCACTGGCCACACTCGAGGCGGTCGCCGCGGACGGCTCCGCGCCGGCCGTCGTTGCGGTGCCGGGCGGCATCACGCCGGGCACCGGTCCGGGTGCGGTTGTTCCACCCATCGTGCCCCAGCCCCCGGTCGTTGCGGCCAAGACCTTGTTTGGTGCCGTGAAAGTGCCGGCACAGCTGGAGGCCCGCGCGATCGGCTATTATTCGCGCGGTTGCCTCGCAGGTGCCCAGCGATTGCCCGTCGATGGGCCTGAATGGCAGGCCATGCGGCTGTCGCGCAATCGCAACTGGGGTCATCCAGCCCTCGTTTCATTCCTGGAGCGTTTCGCCAACGATGCCCGCCGCCTGGAAGGCTGGCCGGGCTTGCTTGTCGGGGACATGTCGCAACCGCGCGGTGGCCCGATGATCACCGGGCATGCCAGCCATCAGGTCGGCCTCGACGCTGATATCTGGCTGACGCCGATGCCTGATCACCGCCTCAGCCGCCAGGAGCGCGAGGACTTGTCAGCCGTCGATATGCTGGCGCCCGGTCATCTGGCGGTCGATCCGAAAGTCTTCGGCGAGCAACATGTGCGTTTGCTGAAGCGCGCTGCTTTGTTTGGCGAAGTTGAGCGCATCTTTGTCCATCCGGCGATCAAGAAAGCGGTGTGCGAGGCCGCCGTCAACGATGTCGAGCGAGCGTGGCTCTACAAGATCCGGCCGATGTGGGGGCATGATCACCATTTCCACGTGCGCATCGCCTGTCCGAACGGCACGCTGGGCTGCCAGGTGCAGCCGGCTGTGCAGGCCGACGACGGGTGCGGCAAGGAGCTGGCCGATTGGTACGCGCTGCTGACGGCGCCACCCAAGCCGCCCGGTCCACCCGGTCCGCCGCCGCCGGCCCCCTTGACCTTGGACAAGCTGCCGGCCGAGTGTCGCGTCGTGCTTGCCGCGACCCGTGCGTCGACAGCCAAGCCCGTGCCGCCGATCGCGGCGCCGCCCGTGCCGCTCGCAAGCAAGTGATCAGCGAAATTCTGAGGCGTGAGGCCCCATGGCCGTTTTGAGACTTCTGGCTTGGTTGTTCCTGCTATTGGCGGTCATCGCGCTGGTTAGCGACCTGACGCGTGCCAATGCCACGGGCACGTTCGTCCACACCTCCCTATATGCCTATTGGGAATTGCAGGCCCCTCAATCGCTGGCGTCGTTCGCGCGGTTCGTTCAACGCACGCTGCATGCGCGCCTGTGGGATCCCGTTCTGGTTCGTGTGCTGGTTCTGCCCGCCTGGGGCGTACTCGGTGCGCTGGGTCTGCTACTCGGCGTGCTCGCCCGCAAGAAACGCCGCGTCAATATCTACGCGAACTGACGTTGCGGCTCCGTATCAGGGCCATCGCCCGGCCCCGGTTGCGCCTCTCTTGACCCAGCCGGATTGGACGCTTATCGCCAAGACTGAGTAACCCGCACGCGCCAAGGAGCCCGCTCATGATCCCCGCTCATGCCTTGAAGTTCTATATCAACGGCGCCTGGGTGGACCCGGTCGAGCCCAAGACCCTGGACGTGATCAACCCGGCCACAGAAGCGGTGCTGGGACAGGTGTCGCTCGGCTCGTCGAAAGACGTCGACAAGGCGGTGGCGGCTGCGCGGACGGCTTTTGCGACCTACTCCAAAACGACCCGCGAGGAGCGTATGGCGCTCTTGGAGAAGATCCTCGCGGCCTACAAGAAGCGCTTCAACGACATGGGCGCGCTGATCAGCGCCGAGATGGGCGCGCCGTTGCTGTTCGCCACCCGCATGCAGGCGGGAGCAGGCATGGGCCACTTCAAGACCGCGCTCGATCTCCTCAAGGATTTCAAGTT
>JANYHP010000299.1 GCA_025359005.1 Hyphomicrobiaceae bacterium
CGACGAAAATCTCCTTGAGCGTATAGGTCGCCGACGCCGTTGTCATGGCGTCTGCGCACAAGCTCTGCGCCGCGAATGGTCCGACGATCGTGGGAGCATCCGAAAGCCTACACCCCAACCGTCCGCCAGCTCTCACCCCGCGTTCGTGACATCGATGAGCTTGGCCAATGCCTGCTTGGCTAAGCCACTGTCGATGCTGCGCGTGGCCTTGGCTACGCCGTCGATCAGGTCCTTGGCCTTGCCGCCGACGATCAGGGCGGCGGCCGCGTTGAGCAGCACGATGTCACGGAAGGGACCCTTTTCGCCGTCGAGCACGCGGCGGATGGCGTCGGCGTTGTGGGCTGCGTCGCCGCCCTTGAGGTCTGACAGTTTCGCCGGCGGCAGGCCTGCGTCCTGCGGAGTGATTTCGAACACGGTGACGGTGCCGTTCTTGACTTCGGCGACGTCCGTCGAGCCGGTGGTGGTCAGCTCATCGAGGCCGTCATGGCCGTGTACCACCCACACGTGTTCGGCGCCGAGTTTGTTGAGCACATGCGCCACCGGTTCCACCCACTGCCACGAATAGACGCCGACGATCTGCCGTGTGACGCCTGCGGGGTTGGAGATGGGACCGAGCAGATTGAATATGTTGCGGATGCCGAGTTCGGCGCGAACGGGCGCCCAGTTCTTCATGGCGGGATGGTGGTTCTGGGCGAACATGAAGCCGACGCCGGCTTCTTCGATGGCGCGACTGACGACCTCGCCGGAGACGTCGAGTTTGACGCCAAGGGAGGCCAGCACGTCCGACGCCCCGGCCATGGAGGAAACAGAGCGGTTGCCGTGCTTGGCGATCTTGAGCCCGGCGCCAGCGGCAACGAGCGACGCACACGTCGAGACATTGTAGGTGCCGTGCATGTCGCCGCCGGTGCCGACGATGTCGACGGCGCCGGGCGGCGCCACCACGCGGTTCATACGCGAGCGCAGCATCTGCGCCGCGCCGGTGATTTCCTCGACCGTTTCGCCGCGCACGCGCAACGCCATCAGGAACGCGCCCATCTGCGCCTGGCTGGCGTGGCCCTCGGTCATAATTTCAAGGGCCGTGCGCATTTCGTCTTCGGTCAGCGCCTTGGCGTCGGCAACCTTGTGGATGAGGGCTTTCAGTGTGGCTTTGGGCATGGGGAACTCTGGGTTCTGGACTTCGGTTGCGCGCTGCGCGTTCAACCGTGATGACTGGGGGCAGACTCATGGGTCGGACTCGTTGGTCGGACTCATGGGTCAGATTCTTGGGGCTGTCCCCATGGCGCGATATCGAGGATGACGACTTTGGGCGGCCTCAGCGCCGGAGCGATTGTCATGCGGCGACGCGCGTGGGCTTGGCGTTGGGCCGCTTGGGGACGAGGCCGGCGAGGGTGAGGAAATTGGCGAGCAGCGCGTGGCCGTGTTCGGACGCGATGCTCTCGGGATGGAACTGCACACCGTGGACCGGCAGCGTCGTATGCGCGAGGCCCATGATCAGCCCGTCCTCGGTTTCCGCCGTGACAGTGAGGCACGCGGGCAATGTGTCCCGCTCGACGATCAGCGAGTGATAGCGCGTTACCTCGAAGCGCCGTGGCAGCCCTTTGAACAGCCCCGTGCGCGTCGTGGTCAAGGTCGACATCTTGCCGTGCATGGCCTGGGGCGCCCGCTTGACCATGCCGCCGAATACCTGGCCGATGGCCTGATGGCCGAGGCAGACGCCAAGGATGGGGATCGTCGGGCTGGCCGCACGGATGAGATCGAGACAGATGCCGGCCTCGTTGGGCGTGCACGGTCCGGGGGAGAGAACGATGGCCTTGGGCTTTTTCTCGAGGACACCGGCCACGGAGATTTTGTCGTTGCGGTGGATTTCGCTTCTGTAGCCAAGCTCACCGAAATAGTGGACGAGATTGTAGGTGAAGCTGTCGTAGTTATCGATGAGCAGCAGCATCGTGTGCGCCTTTGGAGAGCGTTGTCCGGCCCGGCGGCGGCCCCATTCGCGCGATCATGCGCGAGCCCCGCATTGGTGCGCGGGGCAGGCCGACAACCGTGGCACGGTTCATAGCCCTTGTGGCAAGGCAGAGGTGAGGCGTCAAGCGCATGTCAGCGTGGCCCCAGGCGGAGCGTGCTCAGGGCTGGCAATGGCGCAGAGCGCGTGCGCGTGCTTAGGTCCCCGCCAGGGTTCATTTTGGATAGCCGCGAGGGTCCCGATGTCTGTTGCAAATGCTGCTCAGTCGGCGCCGCTTCCGTCAGGTGCTGTAGCGCCTGAGGCGCCACGCTTGACGACGCTGACGCTCACCATCAGCGATGGTGTGGCGGAGGTGGAGTTGGCGCGGCCGGAGAAGTCGAACGCCATGAACCGACCAATGTGGGCCGAGTTACGGGCGCTGTTCCGTTATCTGGATACGCTGCCGGCGGCCCGTGTCGTGGTGCTCACGGGGGCGGGGAAGAATTTTACGGCCGGCATCGACCTCGACATGCTGATGAACGTGGGCGCGATCGACGCCATCGATACATGCCCCGGCCGCGTGCGCGAAAATCTGCGTCTCTGGGTGCTCGATCTGCAAGATGTGATCTCGTCGCTGGAGCAGTGCCGCAAGCCGGTGCTGGCGGCCGTCCATGGCGCTTGCGTCGGCGGGGGCGTCGATCTCGTCACGGCGGCGGACATGCGTTATTGCACGGCGGACGCGCGGTTCGTGGTCAAGGAAATCGATCTCGGTCTCGTCGCCGACGTGGGCACATTGCAGCGGTTGCCGAAGGTGATCGGCGACGGCATGGCGCGCGAGATGGCCTACACGGGGCGACCGGTCGGTGGTGCGGAAGCGAAGGAGATCGGCCTCGTCAACCGTTGCTTTGCGACGCGGGACGAGATGATCGAGGGCGTGCGCGGCCTTGCCCGTCAGATCGCCGCGAAATCGCCGTTGGCGGTGCGCGGCACCAAGGAGATGATCAAATACACGCGCGACCACAGCGTGCGCGACAGCCTGGAGATGATGGCCATCTGGAACGCGGGGCTGCTGGTGTCGGAAGACCTGCGCGAAGCGTTCGCCGCCGCACGTGAAAAGCGCGCTGCCACGTTCCGGGATTGAGTGCGGCCGCGCCCCAGTGGGGATGCGCCCGCCTGCCAGGATGGGGGCAGACCCGTGGGTCTGACCCGAACGCGGACAATCGGGATTTTGGATCGAGTGAGCGTGATGCGTCTGTGGCTGTTTCTCGCGATGTCGGCGTTGCTTTCAAGCGCGGTCGGTCCGGCGTCAGCGGCGGTGCGCCGGTGTGGGGACATCGTCGTCACGGCCGGGGAGGATCGCGTCTCGGAGGCCAACGCGAAAAAGAAGGCGATGGCGGCGTGGATCGAGAAGGCAGCCAAACTGGGCCCCGCGTACACCGCTTGGCAGATCGCGGCGGGCCATCAGCTTTCGTGTCTGAAGTTGCCGGACGGTACGTACCGCTGCCAGGCGATCGGGCGGCCATGCGGGATCACGAACGTGCCGGACCGACTACCACCGGGAACGGTGCCGCAAGCGCCTGCCGTACCCAAAAAGGAGCAGCGGATCTGATCCCGCGTTACGCTTATGCAATGGACCGATGAAGGTGTGATCCTCAGCGTTCGCTCGCATGGCGAGACTGCGGCAGTCGTTGAGGTTCTGACGCGTGCGCATGGCCGCCACCTGGGCCTGGTCCACGGCGGTCGTTCGCGTCGGGCCCGCCCCGTGCTGCAGCCGGGCAACCATGTCGATGTGACGTGGAAGGCGCGCCTGTCGGAGCATCTGGGGGCTGTGACGGTGGAAGCGCGCCGCAGCTACGGTGCCGAAGCCTTGGAAGACGCGGCGGCGCTGGGTGCGCTGACCGCACTCGCCAGCCTTGCGCATGAATTGCCCGAGCGCGATCCGCATCCGGCGCTGTTTGAAGTCACGCTGTTCGTGCTGGGCTTTCTCGACGACCCGACGGTCTGGCCGGCGCTGTATGTGCGATGGGAGTTGGCGCTGCTCGAAGAGCTGGGCTTCGGCCTCGATCTCGGCCAGTGTGCCGCCACCGGCCGCAACGACGATCTGATCTATGTGTCGCCGAAGTCGGGTCGCGCTGTATCGGCGTCGGCGGGCGAGCCCTACAAGGAGCGGCTGCTGGCGCTCCCGCGGTTCCTGCGTGGCCAATCCGGCGGCGGCGTCACGATGGCCGATATCGACGCCGGCCTCGCGCTGACGGGGCATTTCCTCGAACATCGCATCTATGCGCCGCGCGGCGAGACGCTGCCCGATCCGCGCCGCCGGCTGGTCGCCACTGTCAGCCGGATCATCGCCCGGCCTTGAGTGCCTTCACCGGCACGGCGGCAGCGGCGGCGACCCGATCGACGCGTGGCTTGCCGCCGGGTCCCCGCGAGATGACGAACGCTGCACCGTCGCTGGTGGTGAATTTCGACGTCACCTTGCCGATGTCGAAGACGATCTCGTGCGGCACGCAGGCGGTGTGCGTCAGATGCATGCTGGTTTGCGCCGTATTTGGCTGGTTGCCGAACATGTAGCTGATGGCCGCGCCCGAGCGGTTCTCTACGTGCACCTGATACTTGTAGGCCTCGGGTCGGCCGAACAACTGCACGGTGAGAAACTTCGGGTCCGCGTCCGGTCCCCGGGCGATGCCGATGCCAATCTCGGTGACGTTGGGCGCCAGCATGGAGGCGCGGTGCGGGGGCGAATTCTTCCAGCCCTCGACCATGCGGCCGGCGAGATCGCGCGCCTCGAAGCCGCGGCTGGATTGGTTGAGCGCCAGGTTTTCAGCCACCATGCAGTAGCGATAGCCGGCGGCCTGGGCACGGTCGGCGGGCTGGCGCCCGTCGGCACTGTGGGAGAACGTGGCGGTCCGTGCCAGATGATCCGCGTACGCTTGGGCCGCGGACTTCAATGCGGCGTTGCCAGCCACGGTCGACAGGTGGTTTTCGGCCCGGAACGCGTTCGTCATCTCGATGATCGCCGCTTCCGCCTGCGGCAGATCGGGCAGGACAGGTGACATCAGGTGTCTCGTGCTGGAGTTGCGCCCCCGCGCGTCATCATTTGAACATGCGCGGGCCGCCTATGACAAGGTGCGGGCGGGCCACAGTCAGGGCGCGATCACACCTTACGCCCCGTCGACATAGACGCGGTGGATGCGGCGGCCGAGGCGGGTGAGGAGTTCGTAGCCGATGGTACCGGCACGGTCGGTCAGGTCGTCGATGGTGGTGCGGCTGCCGAGCACTTCGACCCAGGCGCCACGTCGCGCGAGATCAGCCGGTACGCCTGTCACGTCGACGGTGATCAGGTCCATGGAGACGCGGCCGATGATCGGCACTGGATGAGGGCCGACAAAGCCCACCGCGCCCGCGGTGCGGTCAACGCGGCTGATGGCGCGCAGGAAGCCGTCGGCATAGCCGCAGGCGATGGTGGCGATGCGGGTCGGCCGGTCGCAGGTGTACGCTGCGCCGTAGCCGACGCTGGAGCCCTCCGGCACCTCGCGCACCTGCAGGATGCGGGCGCGTAGCTCCACCACCCACTGCATCGGATTGGATTCGCCGACAAAGGCGCGACCGCCAAACAGCGCGATGCCGGGCCGCACGAGATCGTAGTGATAGTCGGGGCCGAGGAAGACGCCGGCAGAGTTGGCGAGGCTGGCCGGCGCCGGTCGAAGCGAGGCCCGCAGCGTGTCGAACAGCGCCCGCTGGCTGGCGTTCTTGGGATGACTGGGCTCGTCGGCGCAGGCGAGATGGCTCATGATCAGCGCGCACTGAAAGGCTTCAAGCAGGCTTGGCTCCGCGGCCAGTGCCGCCACCTCTGACGGGGGCAGGCCGAGCCGGCTCAACCCGGTATCAAGATGCACGGCCGCCGACAGTTTGCGCCCGCGGCCTTGAGAGAACGCCGCCCATTCGCGGATTTCCTCCAGGCTCGACAGGCACGGTCTGAGGTCAAATCCGGCGTAGTGTGCAGCGGCGCCTGGCAGCAGCCCGTCGAGCACGTAGAGCGTGGCGGCGGGATCGATGGCGCGGATGCGGCGCGCCTCGGCCAGGGTCGCGACAAAAAACGTCTTGCAGCCTTCATCGCGCAGCGCGGCCGCGATCTCTTCAAGCCCCAGGCCGTAGGCGTCAGCCTTGAGCACGCCGGCGCATTCAGCCGTACCTGAATGGCGGTTGAGGGTCGCCCAATTGGCGCGCAGCGCGCCGAGCTTGATCGTCAACACGGCGCGCGCATCCGCCGGAACGGTGGCACGCGATAGCGTGGGGGCGTGCGAAGCTGGTGGATATGGCATTGGCAGTCGACCTTGTTGGCGCCGGGTGCGCGGGCAATCGCTGGGAGCGAGGATAGCGTAAAGCTGGTGGATGGCCTATTGGGCGTAAGTGGCTCCACCTACCCGCTTGTCGGTGCCGGTGAGCTGATGTCATACCAACGGTCAAAACT
>JANYHP010000303.1 GCA_025359005.1 Hyphomicrobiaceae bacterium
ACGCCGATCTGCCGGTTGTGGGTTTTCTCATTCGGGCTGGGCCGGCCGAACCGTAACCGATCGCTTGGCGATCTCCCGTGGGGCGTCATGCCCACGACCTGCCCGCAATGGATGCTCCGTCCTTAACATAGTCGGGACCGAGTACGCACCGTTTCCACAACCGCCTCGACCTTATTCCGGACGCTCTAGAATAACCCGGCCCGGTCGAGATAGGCGTACAGTACACCCTGCTTCGAAACAACGCGAGCGCGAACGAAAAGCAACCTTAACGGGCATTTCCAGCACGTCGCGGTCCAAGCCAACGCGACGGAAGCCCAGGCGATGCGTACCATCCGCTGCCCGGCCCGTGACCGTGCGCTCTTGGCGATGTAGTGTTGCAGCTGGTGGACGCCGTCAGTAATCCGCGGGGGCCTGCTGGGGCGGGCCAAGGCCCTCTTCGCAGGCGGTTCTCGTGATCCGGAGATTGCGGCGGCGGGGTGGTGCTGGCGCGGCCATTCAAGAGCCGGGCGCTGAATGGGCGTTGACTGTCGCGTTCAGGGAGCGATCAACCGGCGGCGGGTATTGTTCCCCTACCCTGTACTTTCCACTTCCCCGGCGTGATCCTGGGGCGCAGCGCGCAGGGTCGCTGCGCCTTTTCTTTTGGGCGTGCTTCGGCGGCGACCGGCTGGCCTTTTACTTCGTCGCCGTCATATTGCCCGAGACGCGGGAAAACGTGCTCGAGACGTTCTTGCCCAGGTTCGAGGCGGCCGTGATGATGGCCACCGAAATCAACGAGGCAATGAGACCGTACTCGATCGCGGTCGCGCCGGTTTCGTCGTCTGCAAACCGCTTGATGAACGCTTTCATCTGCCCCGGCTCCTGGCTGAGCTTGCCGCTCAGGTCCCATCATCTGTAATAGTCGAAAACTCTATTTAATTCGTTATTGGAAATACTGATTTTTTATGAGGCGCGCTAATCAACCGTGCACGCGCTGTGCCTCCGAAGGACTGTCACTCCGAAGGACTGTCACTTGGCAGCGCGGCCTGTGGGTACTAGCGTCGCGGACACCATCAGGAGTGGGAAAACACCAATGCTCAAGGTCTACGGCCGCGCGAATTCCATCAATGTTCGCAAAGTGTTATGGATGCTCGATGAGACCGGCCAAAGCTATTCCCGGGAGGATTGGGGGCGCGGCTACCGTGCGACGGGTGAGCCGGACTTCATCAAACTGAGCACGTTCGGCGTGGTCCCGGTGATCGAGGACAACGGCTTCGTGCTGCGCGAGAGCCACGCGATCGTCCGATATCTGGCGAACAAGTATGGCCGGACCGATCTTTATCCGGCCGACCTCAAAGCCCGGGCCGTGGTGGAGTCGTGGATGGACTGGGCGCAGACCGATCTTTACGCGGCGGCGCGGCCGGTCTTCCACGCGATGATCGTTAACGCGGCCGACCCGGCGACGGCCGTCGCGCCGACCGATGGCGTCAAGAGCTGGGCGGCGCAGATGCTGCGGCTAGAGCAGTATTTGACAGGCCATGGTCCGTTTCTGGCGGGTGATCAGTTCACAGTCGCCGATATTCCCGCCGGGCTGGTGGTCAATCGCTGGTTCACGTTGCGGTTCGACAAGCCGTCGCTGCCGGCGATAACGGCCTACTACGACCGCCTGTCCGAGCGGCCGGCCTTTCGGACCCACGGCCGCAACGGCACGCCTTGAACTGGGTTTGCACAATCACAGTCTTACCGCATCAGTGTTACAGGATCACTTACAGGTGCCCGTTGGCCCGTCGAGCGGGTCGTTTATTGGTCTCAGCCATGCGAATTCGTCAGTCAGTGCTGCTCTTCCTTGCGTTTTCGGGCGCAGCTACCGTTTCGGCGGCCGCGCAGGAGTACTGTGTTGCCTGCACGGAGCCGGCGGCGCTCTATCGCTGCGTCGTCGATGGCGCGCGGCCTGGAGCTGCGCCATCGCTGCAGGTGCTGTGCCTGACGGCGCTCGCCAAAGAGGGGGCGCATGGGACGTGTGCGGTGCGGCGCGATATCGGCGTCATCGACTGCACTGGCGTGATCAAGCATGTCGCGGTGCCGGCTGCGCCGGTTGGCGCAGCGGTGGTTGCTGCGCCAACGGCGATTGCCAATGTACCCTCGCCCAACGACCCCATGCCGGAGCCCAAGACAGTCGAAGAGTTGCTGAAGCAGGCCAAGGCGCAGAGCGATCGCTCCTGGGAAAAGACCAGCGAGCAGATCAAGGCCAACAACGACAAGGTCGGCACGTTTTTCAAAAAGTCGTGGGGCTGCGTCGCGTCGCTGTTCACCAAGTGCAGCGGCGAATGACGGTTCGACTTATTGTGCAGGCGGGCGCCCTGATTTGCGCTTGATTTGGCGCAGTCCGTGCGCGACTGTTTCGCTTATGGCTCGACGATACGGGCCCGGCCGGCCATTTGCGGAGCGGCCCCAAAACAATCACCTTGGAGGAAGTGTCATATGCTCGGAAAAAATCGCGTCGTTTTGGTGACAGGCGGCATGGGCGGCCTTGGCGAGGCCATCTGCAAAAAAATGGCGAAATTGCATGACGTCGTGGTGACGACGTACTCGCCGTCCAACAAGACCTCCGGCGATTGGCTCAAGCAGATGAAGGCCGAGGGCTTCGACTTTCACGCCTTTCCAGTCGACGTCACCAATTTCGAGGCTTGCGCGGCGCTGATCAAGAAGATCGAGACAGAGCTCGGACCGGTCGACGTGCTGGTCAACAACGCCGGCATTACGCGCGACACGACCTTCAAGAAGATGACCAAGATTGATTGGGATGCCGTCATGGATACCAATCTCGACAGCACGTTCAACATGACCAAGCCGGTCATGGACGGCATGACCGAACGTGGCTGGGGCCGCGTCATCAACATCTCGTCGGTCAACGGCCAGAAGGGTGCGTTTGGACAGACCAACTACTCGGCAGCCAAGGCCGGCATGCACGGCTTCACCAAAGCGCTGGCGCTGGAAGTGGCCCGCCGCGGCGTCACCGTGAACACGATCTCGCCCGGCTACATCGGCACCAAGATGGTCACCGCCATCGACAAGACCGTGCTCGACACCAAGATCATCCCGCAGATCCCCATGGGTCGCCTCGGCAAGCCGGACGAGGTGGCGGGCCTGGTGGCCTATCTCGCGTCCGACGAAGCCGCCTTCGTGACGGGCGCGAATATCGCCATCAATGGTGGCCAGCATATGCAGTAAGGGTGGGCGTGGCTTTCGCAAGACGTGCCAGCCAGGGGTCGGACCGGACGGTCCGGCCCCTTCGCTGTTTCATTGGACCTTCGTCGGCTACGCCACGGCGGCACTTGATCGGCGCGGAAATCTGCCGCACAAGCCGTGCATCTTATCGGGAGCACGCGCGCGCAGATGGCCATTCTCGTCGACCAGAATACCAAAGTCCTTTGCCAAGGCATTACAGGCAGCCAGGGCACGTTCCACACCAAGCAGGCGAAAGCCTATGGAACTCAAGTGGTTGGTGGCGTCACGCCGGGCAAAGGTGGGACCAAGCACCCGGATGCCGACCTTGCATTAGTGCCGCTGTTCAATTCGGTCGGAGAGGCCAAGGCCAAGACCGGTGCCAATGCGACCTCCATCTACGTGCCGCCTCCTTTCGCGGCTGATGCCATTCTCGAAGCCATCGACGCGGAAATTCCGTTGATCATCTGCATCACCGAGGGCATTCCGGTGATGGACATGGTGCGCGTCAAGCGCGCGCTGACGGGTTCGTGGTCGCGGCTGATTGGGCCGAACTGCCCAGGTGTGCTGACGCCGAACCAGTGCAAGATCGGCATTATGCCGGGCAATATCTTCAAGAAGGGCCACGTCGGCATCGTGTCACGTTCGGGCACGCTGACCTATGAAGCCGTCAAGCAGACGTCGGATGCCGGTCTTGGCCAGTCGACCGCGGTCGGCATCGGTGGTGACCCGGTGAAGGGCACGGAGTTCATCGACGTTTTGGAGATGTTCCTCGCCGACCCCGACACGCATTCGATCATCATGATCGGCGAAATCGGCGGCTCGGCAGAAGAAGACGCGGCCGAATTCATCAAGCGAGAGCGCGCCAAGGGCCGTTCAAAGCCGATGGCCGGATTCATCGCCGGCTCGACCGCGCCTCCAGGCCGCCGCATGGGCCATGCCGGCGCCATCATCTCCGGCGGCAAGGGCAAGGCGGAAGACAAGTTCGAAGCCATGCGTATGGCCGGCATCGCCATCGCCGACAGCCCGGCGAGCTTGGGCACGACCCTAGCCAAAGTGCTGAAGGGGTAACCCAACCATCCTTGAACGTCGGACGCGCATCCGGTGGGTCTCCGCGCGCGCCAAGGACAGGCATCGTCTGTATGGATTTGGTTCCCGGAGCTTTGCACAGTCGCATTGTCGGCGACGAACGAGGCGCCGCTGCGTCGAAATCGACTTTGAACGCCAAGGAAGCGGGCAATGAAAGTTGGCGCCTGGAGTACCGCCTTCGTGACATTGGCCGTGTTGGCGCAGCCCGTCGGCGCGCAGACGCCAACTTCGACGGGTTCGCTCTGCATCGACGGTGGTAGAATTGCGACGGAGGTCACTTACGACGACGGCAGCCGCATTCGCGTGCTGGAGCGGACGGCCGAAACCCTTCGTTATGAGAATATTACGGCCAAGGGCATCAAGACGACAAGCGTGACGAGCTTCGGGCTGGTCACACTATCGGCGACGTCCGCCGCCGGTACAGTGACTTTGGCTTGGCAAGGGGTTTTGCAGGGCCTCGACGCGCAGAGCCCTGGTACCGCACGCTCGCTGGTGGGCACGCTCAGGCGGCCGGATGGGACCGAAGCCAAGATCGGGGCCGACTTACAGTTCGGGGCATCCGACGTCATCGAGATTGATCATTGCAACTATCCGGTGATCAAAGTCACCACCGTCACTCGTATCGACGGAAAACGCTCCAAGATCGTGGGTTATTTGCACGAAAAATCCATGCTTTCGCTGCGAACAGTCGTCGTGAATGACCTGTTGGACGGCTCGGTGCACGAAGTTGCGAGCTTTCGTGCTGTTTCGATCAAATAACGGGCAGATGAGCGTGGATGGCTTATCCGCGCCGGGTATTTGACTAACGTCGGGCCTACCTGTGCGCCGCACAATGGGGTATGGAGGCGCCAGTAAAACGACCTACCTCCCAGTGCCCGGCACGGGTCCGCATGACCCCCGGCCGCGGCGATCCGAACGAGAGCCCAGATGTCTCGCGAGCCCAAGAATGCCGCCTTCGCCCAATCGTCATTCCTGGACGGGGCGAATGCTGCTTATATCGAGCAGATGCAGTCGATCTACGACCGCAACCCGGGCAGTGTGCCAGAGGAGTGGCGGCGCTTCTTCGAGAGCATGAAGGACCAGGAGGCCAACACCGGGCCGTCGTGGGCGCGCAAAGGCAACGGCTCGACCGAAGACCGTGAAATTCTCGGCGCGCTGACAGGTGACTACGGCCCGAACGAAGCGGAAATTCGCGGCCGGATCGAATCACGGGCGCAGCAGGCTGGTTACGACCTAACGCCAGTGGCCAGCTTCCGGGCGACACAAGACAGCATCCGCGCGCTGATGCTCATCCGGGCCTATCGCGCCATGGGGCATCTCATTGCCGATCTCGATCCGTTGGACCTGACCGAGCGCAAATCGCACAAAGAACTGCGGCCGGAAACTTATGGGTTCACCGAGGCGGACCTTGACCGGCCCATCTTTATCGATCGCGTGCTCGGTCTGGAAATGGCGACGGTGCGGCAGATTCTGAAGATCCTGAAGCGCACCTATTGCCGGCATATTGGCGTCGAGTTCATGCACATCACGTCGCCGGCGCAGAAGTCCTGGCTGCAGGAGCGCATCGAGGGCGCGGACAAGGATGTGAACTTCACGACAGAGGGCAAGAAAGCGATCCTCAACAAGCTGATCGAGGCGGAGAGCTTCGAGAAATTCGCTGACGTGAAGTATACCGGCACCAAGCGCTTCGGCCTCGAGGGCGCAGAATCGATGGCGCCGGCGCTGGAGCAGATCATCAAGCGCGGCGGGCAGCTCGGCGTGAAGGAAATCGTGATCGGGATGGCGCATCGCGGCCGTCTCAACGTGCTGGCCAACGTGATGGCCAAGCCCATGCGCGCAATCTTCAACGAGTTCCGCGGCGGGTCGTACAAGCCGGATGACGTCGAAGGCTCAGGCGACGTCAAGTATCATCTCGGCGCGTCGTCGGACCGCGAGTTCGACAACAACAAGGTGCATCTGTCGCTGACGGCCAACCCGTCGCATCTTGAAATCGTCGATCCTGTCGTGCTCGGCAAGGTGCGGGTGAAGCAGGACCAGCATGGCTGCACACCGACGGACAGGCGCGCCGTACTGCCGCTGTTGATCCACGGCGACGCGGCGTTCGCCGGCCAGGGCGTGGTGCCGGAGTGCCTGGGCCTTTCTGGCCTGCGCGGGCACCGCACGGGCGGGTCGATCCATTTCGTGATCAACAACCAGATCGGCTTTACAACCAACCCGAAGTTCTCGCGCTCGTCGCCCTATTGCACGGACGTGGCGAAGATGGTGGAAGCACCAATCTTTCATGTGAACGGCGATGATCCGGAGGCGGTCGTGCATGTGGCCAAGATCGCCACGGAATTCCGCATGAAGTTCCAGAAACCGGTGGTGATCGACATGATCTGCTATCGCCGGCACGGCCATAACGAGGGCGACGAACCGGCCTTCACGCAGCCGCTTATGTACAAGACGATCAAGGCGCTGCCGACGACGATCTCGCTTTATTCGAAAAAGCTCGTCGACGAGGGTACGCTGACGCAGGCCGATGTCGACGGCATGCAAGCGCGGTTCCGGGAGCATCTCGATGGCGAGTTGGCCGCCTCGGAAGGCTATAAGCCGAACAAGGCTGACTGGCTCGACGGCCGCTGGGCCAACATGGGGCAGGAGGAAGACGAGGCGCGGCGTGGCAACACCGGCGTGGCGCTCGACGTGCTCCGCGAAGTGGGCCGACGGCTAACCGCGGTCCCCAATGACTTCAGCGCACACAAAACGATCCAACGCTTGATCGAACGCCGCCGCGAGATGGTGGAGAGCGGGGTCGGGATCGATTGGTCGATGGCGGAGCACCTGGCTTTCGGCACGCTGGTGCGGGAGAAATTCCACGTGCGACTGTCCGGCCAGGACTGCGAGCGCGGCACGTTCTCGCAACGCCATTCGGTGCTGACCGATCAGGTGACGGAGCGCCAATATACGCCGCTGAAGCACGTGATGCCGGATCAAGCGCGCTTCGAGGTGATCAACTCGATGCTGTCGGAAGAGGCGGTGCTCGGGTTCGAGTATGGCTATTCGCTGGCCGAGCCGATGGCGCTGACCATGTGGGAAGCGCAGTTCGGCGATTTCGCCAACGGCGCGCAGGTGGTGTTCGACCAGTTCCTGTCATCGGGCGAGCGCAAGTGGCTGCGGATGTCGGGCCTCGTTTGCCTGCTGCCGCACGGT
>JANYHP010000304.1 GCA_025359005.1 Hyphomicrobiaceae bacterium
ACGCCGATCTGCCGGTTGTGGGTTTTCTCATTCGGGCTGGGCCGGCCGAACCGTAACCGATCGCTTGGCGATCTCCCGTGGGGCGTCATGCCCACGACCTGCCCGCAATGGATGCTCCGTCCTTAACATAGTCGGGACCGAATACGCACCGTTTCCACATCCGCCTCGACCTTATTCCGGACGCTCTAGAATAACCCGGCCCGGTCGAGATAAACCCATATTACAAGCGGAACGTGCACTTGGCCACACGTATTGAACAGCAACCTTAATGCGCGCGCCCAGGCGTGAGAGACTTGAAGCGGAGTTCTGAGTGACGATGGCAACGCCTGTGCTGCACGTGTCCGATCTCACCGTTGCCATCGCGGGCGGCGGCGATCGTGCGAACGCGATCGAGGGTGTGTCCATCTCGGTCAACCCCGGCGAGATCGTCTGCGTGGTGGGCGAATCCGGGTCCGGCAAATCGGTGACGTCGCAGGCGGTGATGGCCCTGCTGCCGAAGGGGCAACTCCGCATCGCCAGTGGCTCAATCAAGCTGGAAGGCGATGAACTGACGACAAAGTCGCAGTCCGAAATGCGCGCCGTTCGCGGCAAGCGCGTCGCCATGGTGTTCCAGGAGCCGATGACGGCGCTGAACCCAGTCGAGCGGTGCGGCGACCAGATCGGAGAAGTGCTGGAAATCCACACCGATCTCGATGCAGCGGGCCGCCGCGCGCGCGTGCTGGAGGTGATGCGCTCGGTGCACCTGCCCGACCCCGAGCAGATGATCGACGCCTATCCGCACCAGTTGTCGGGCGGCCAGCGGCAGCGCGTCATGATCGCCATGGCGCTGGTGCTCGATCCGGCGCTGTTGATCGCCGATGAGCCGACAACCGCGCTCGACGTGACGACGCAGGCGCAGATCCTCAAGCTCATCAAGGAAATGCAGGTGCGGCGGAATACCGGCGTGCTGTTCATCACGCATGACTTCGGCGTGGTTTCCGAGATCGCCGATCGCGTCGTCGTGATGCAGAAGGGCCGCATCGTCGAGCAGGGCACGAAGGCTGAAATTCTTACCGCGCCCAAGCAAGACTATACGAAAATGCTGATCGCATCGGTGCCGAGCCTGGTGCCGCCAGTGCGCGCGGTCGTCGAGGGTGCGGTGACATTGGCGACGACGACGCTCAATAAAACCTATGGTGTGCGCAGCCTTTTCAATCGCTCGGCGCGCGTCGTCAAGGCCGTCAGCGACGTGACCATCGAGGTCAAGCGCGGCGAGACGCTCGGCATCGTCGGCGAATCGGGTTCGGGAAAATCGACGGTGGCGCGGTGCATTGCGCGGCTGGTCGATCCCTCGTCCGGACGCATCGACGTCGAAGGCGTCGATATCGCCCGCATGCGGGAGCGGACGCTGAGGCCCTATCGCCGGCGCGTGCAGATCGTGTTCCAGGATCCGTACCGCTCGCTCAATCCGCGTCGCACGGTGGGGCAATCCATCGTGGAGGGGCCGATGAATTTCGGGCTCGACGAAGCGGCGGCGATTGCACGCGCGCGCGACCTGATGGGGCTGGTGGGGCTGGCGCCCGATGCGCTCGACCGCTTTCCGCATCAGTTCTCGGGCGGTCAGCGCCAGCGCATCGCAATCGCCCGAGCACTCGCCATGGAGCCGGTGCTGCTGATCGGCGACGAGCCTGTCTCGGCGCTCGATGTGTCGGTGCAGGCGCAGGTGCTGCAATTGCTCGACGCGGTGCGAAAAAAGTTCGATCTGGCGGTGCTGTTCATCACGCACGACCTGCGGGTTGCAGCGCAGATCTGCGACCGCATCGCGGTGATGCAGCGTGGCGTGGTCGTCGAGACGGGGCCAACCGCGCGCGTCTTCGCCGATCCCCAGCACGCGTACACGAAGAGCCTGTTCACCGCCGCGCCCGGCCAGGGCTTCGGCCACCGGATCGGTGCGGGGTAGGGGGCGCCATGGGCGGCCGTGGGGCGCGTCATGCGTGCCAGGGCCTTGTGATTGTGGGTACTCGTCTCAGCGATACTCTTCGGCGATGGCTGCGACACGATTGAGGGGGGCCGGGTTGCGGATCAATGATGCCGGCACGGAGAAGTGCCCGCGGTCCCAGATGAAGGCGCTTTGTGGCGGCACGCCCCAGCGGTCGACCAGCCGCCGACCGCTTTCGAACGGCAGGATGACGTCGCGGCGACCGAGGATCGACACAATATTCGCCGCGCGCATGGGCATGGCGTTGACCGGATTGACGAGCGACAGATAGCGGCGCGCGAGGTCGGGCGTCCAGCCGTAGGAGGCGACAAGCTCCGGTGTGGCCCACAGGTTCGCCAGCGCGCCGTCGAGCACGGCTGTGCCCATGTCGCCGGTGTGCGTCACCAGGAACAGTGCATCAGGCCGGAGCGCCGCCGGCCAGGTGTGCGAGCGATCGGCGGCGAGCTGGCTGGTCATGGCGCCGAGGCTCGAGCCGCCGAACACCAGCGCGCCTTTGGACTGCCGGCGCGCCCAGTCGGCGAGCACTGCCCATTCGGCGAGAGCGCCTGAGAAGCTGTCGAGCAGCCCCATGGGAAACGAACCGATCGAGCGCTCGCCGCCGAAATAGCCTAACGGCGCGCGGCGACCGTGCCACGGTGCCTCCGGGCGGATGATGCGGAACTCGCGTGCGGCCAGCGATTGGCTCTCGTCGATCAGGCCCTTCCAGTGATCGAAATCGACGCAGACGCCGTGGCCGAAGATGAGTGTCGGGGTAGACGGCCCGCAATCCTGGGGCTCATGCACGCGGGCGTAGACGGTATCGCCAAGGCGTGCCGACGGGCTTTGGAAGCGGAGCCAGAATTCGCGCCCCGTGGCCACCGGCAGCGCCCACGACTGGGTCACCGCCGGCATGACTGCCGGTGGGGCTGAGCGGGCGTCGAACGCCGCAAGGCCGCCGCCGTGAACCGCCTCCACTGCATCGGGTGTGGCGATATCAAGCCGCACGCGCGGCACCGCGGCACGCACTTTCGCCCGGAGGCCCCAGCGGGTCGCGTTGTAGGCGTGCTGCGTGCCAAGCCGGGCGGCCTCCATGACGCGGAGCTGTGTCGCTGTGTGCGCTTCGGGGCCGAAGAAGGCCTTCTCCCATGCCGCCTCCACCGCCAGCGCGGTCGTGCGGGTGGCCGCCATGCGAACCAGGGCGCGCGTCACGCGCTCGCGTTGCTCATGACGGACGGGAATGGGCACTGCGGCGCAGAAGCGGTCGTATTCGGCGTCGGTGTCGGTGGCGGCCGCCGCCCACACGCGAGAGGCGGGGAAGAAGACGTGCTTGAGGCCGAACAGCGTCGCATGATCGAACCAGGGGCGCGCCAGCAGGGAGCCGACCACGAAGCGGCGCGCCGTCTCGGCCAGGCTTGCTGCGTGCACAAGATGCGGGTCGCCAGCCTCGGTGCTGAGGGCCGGGGCCTGTGTCGCCCTGTGCGCGCTCGTTTCGTCGGTCATGGCGTTTCGTCGGTCATGGCGTTTCCAAGTTCATGGCGTCTCAAAGGTCATGGGGATCTGCCTACCGTGGGGCGCTCGGCAAGGCCTTGTTCCTGCATTTTCTGAGCTTGGCATAACACACCAGGCGCAAACAAATCCTCGCTGTGGTCGCCCGATGTGCCGGACCGGGCCGGTTTGGTTACCAAATGCTTTCCAAAATCCGTGCGCTGGGTCACGATGGCGGGCAAAGATCGGTGATCGAGCCGGCGGTCGGTCAGGGAGGGTGTACGTGTCGGATTTCTGGGCTCATGCCGGCGGCGATATCGTGCTGCCGTTCTGGGCGGTGGCGGCGCTGGGCGTGCTGTCGGCGCTGGCCATTCTCGACCGGTTGCTGATGCCGTCAGTGCGCTGGGCGATCCGGCGGCAGGCCAACCGCGCCATCGACAAGCTGAATACGCAACTCAGGCTGCAGATCCAACCCTTCAAGATGACCAAGCGTAGCCAGCTCATCGACCAGCTCACCCACGATCCGGATGTGCTGACGGCGGTGGAGGCGAACGCCCGCGAGACGGGACGTCCGCGCGAGGTGGTGGCGGCGCAGGTGCGGGCGTACGCGCGCGAGATGGTGCCGTCGTTCTCGGCGTACACTTACTTCAAGATCGGAACGGGGCTCGCGCGCCGTATCTCGACGTCGCTCTATCGCGTGCGGCTCGGCGCGGTGCATGCCCACGCGCTGGAGCGCATTCCGCCGGATGCGTCGGTGGTGTTCGTGATCAATCACCGCTCCAACATGGACTACGTGCTGGTGACCTACGTGGCGGCGACCGCGTCGGCATT
>JANYHP010000308.1 GCA_025359005.1 Hyphomicrobiaceae bacterium
GCCAAGACCATCTTCCACGCGAAGCGATACTCGGCGCCATCGGCGCCGACCGAAGCCCGCGCGGCGAGCGCCAAGACCATCTTCCACGCGAAGCGACACTCGGCGCCATCGGCGCTGACCGAAGCCCGCGCGGCGAGCGCCAAGACGAGCCTCCACGCGAAGCGATACTCGGCGCCATCGGCGCCGACCGAAGCCCGCGCGGCGAGCGCCAAGACCAGCCTCCACGCGAAGCGGCACTGCGCGCGGGCGCGCACCGCGGCCGGCCCGGCGAGGGCTTGGACATGCAACGCATCGTCGTTGCCATCGATCCGCCCGTCACGTCCGTGGCCGGCTCCGACAGTTGCGGCATCATCGTTGCCGGCATCGCCGTCGATGGCCGTGCCATCATCCTCGCCGATCGCACCATCCAGGGGCGCACGCCCGACACCTGGGCGCGCGCCGCCGTGCAGGCCTACAAGGATTTCGAGGCCGACCGCCTCGTCGCCGAGGTCAACCAGGGTGGCGATCTCGTCGTCGCCGTCATCCACCAGGTCGACCCCACCGTGCCCGTCGTCAAGGTCCGCGCCACCCGCGGCAAGTGGCTGCGCGCCGAGCCCGTTGCCCAGCTCTACGCCGAAGGCCGCGTCGCCCATTACGGCACCTTCCCCGATCTCGAACGCCAGATGTGCGACTTCGCCACCGATGGCCTCTCCGACGGCCGCAGTCCCGACCGCCTCGACGCCCTCGTCTGGGCCCTCACCGACCTCATGCTCACCCGCCACCACGTCCCCACCGTCCGGCGGCTGTGAGCTAACCGCGCATCCGCGACCGTAGGTTGGGTTAGCGCGCCACCACTTATCCTGTAGCGCACAACAGTCCTTCGCGCGTAACCCAACAGCCGCACTCACCACCGCTTCAGGCACGAGAAAATTCGCGCTCCCGCGCGAAACGGGGCCAGCCCCGCCCCCCGCTGAAGGGACGCGTCCCTTCAGACAACCCGCTCCTTCAAGACGTCCCTGCGACACAGCCTCTCTCGCGCGCGCGCAAGGGCGCACTCGTCATCGCCTGCTCCATTCGAACCGAGCGGGTTCAGGGCGGCGAGCCCTGATCGGAGTGCGCGAGAGGTGAAACCTCTCGTACTCGCCCGGCACGGGCGACCCGCTGCCACGCGCACGACTCCATCTGCTTCTTCCCCACTCACGCATCCGCGGAGTTCTCCCACCCATGCCCCAGCTTCCCATCGTTCCCCGCGGCTTCCTCGCCGGGGTGGCGGACCGCATCGCGCGCGCCGCCACCAACGCAGCCCTCGCCACCAACCGCCGCCTCCACGCCAGCGCCCCACCGCCCGCGCGCAAATCCGCCGCCATGGCCCCCGCCGCACCCTGGTTCGCCATGGATTACGTGCAGGGCGCCACCTGGGCCCCGCGCGACTACACCGCCTTCGCGCGCGAGGGCTTCATGCAGAACGCCATCGTCTACCGCTCTGTGCGGATGATCGCGGAAGCCGCCGGCTCGATCCCGCTCTGTCTCTATGACGGCGACACCGAGATCGAGGACCACCCGCTTCTCGACCTGCTGCGCGCGCCAACCGCCACCTCCACGCGCGCCGAATTCATGGAGGCCTTCGTCGGCTTTCTGCTGGTCTCCGGCAACGCCTATATCGAAGCCACCGCCGTCGGCGACGCCGTGCGCGAGTTGCACGTCCTCCGCCCCGACCGCATCCAGATCGTGCCCGGCTCGGACGGCTATGCTGAGGCCTACGACTACACCGTCGACGGCCTGGCCCCCGTCCGCCTCGATGGCGACACCGTCCCCGGCGTCCGCCGCGTCATGCACCAGAAGCTGTTCCACCCTCTCAACGACCACTACGGCCTTTCCCCCATCGAGGCCGCTGCCACCGCAATCGACATCCACAACGCTGCCTCCCGCTGGAACAAAGCGCTGCTCGACAACTCCGCCAGGCCCTCCGGCGCGCTGGTCTACACAAGCCGCGATGGCAATCTCTCCACCGAGCAATACGAGCGCCTCAAGGCCGAACTCGCCTCCGGCTTCCAAGGCGCGGGCAACGCCGGCAGGCCGCTGCTGCTCGAAGGCGGCCTCGACTGGAAAACCATGTCGATGTCGCCGAAAGATCTCGACTTCATGGAAGCCAAGCACGGCGCCGCGCGCGAGATCGCGCTGGCCCTCGGCGTGCCGCCCATGCTGCTCGGCATCCCCGGCGACAACACCTTCTCCAACTACCAGGAAGCCAACCGCACCTTCTGGCGCTCCACTGTCCTCCCCCTCGCCCAACGCATCGTCGGCGCCTTGAACGGCTGGCTCACCCCCGTCTACCCCGGCACCCTCTGCCTCGACATCGACGTCGACGACATCCCCGCGCTGTCCAGCGAAACCGACACGCTCTGGACCCGCCTCAACGCCGCCACCTTCCTCACAGCGGACGAGAAACGCTCAGCCGCCGGCTACGGCCCCGCCCCTCTCGACCAGAAATTCAGCCCCGGCCGATCCCGCGCCCCCTCGGGCCGCCCCAACGGCGGCCAATGGACCAAACCCGGCGGCGACAGCGGCGGCGGCAATCCCGAAGACGGAGGCCCCACACCCGACCCTTTCGGTGACGGCCTCGGCGATGGCCAGTCCTCCCCAGAAATTCCATCCGGTGGCACAGACGAAATTCTGGACCCACCGCCGGCATCTCGTGATTCGAACGAAAGGCCTCGTCCGATTGCGGACCGGATGGACGAGAAATACATCGTTTCGCTCGAAGAGGAGGAGCGAAGCGGCGGGCACACTATCCGCGACCACGTCGGCAAATCTAATACATATCTGATTTCAGTCGTAGAGGAAGACACGTATGAAATTCGCGGTGTTGCCGTAGCTGGAAAGCTTAAAGAGAGTAGTTTTGCCTCGATGGATTCGGCAAATGACTTTGTCAACCGGACCATTCAAAGTAATATCGCAAAAGTCGACCGCGTCGCCAGCGGGGACAGCGAGTACGAAGTATTGAACGAGCGCTTCGGTTACGCAACCGGCAAAGAAGCTCATAGAGATACGCCTACAAATCCTATATCGATCCGTGATACATATGAAGTACGCGTGGTGCTCCGTCATGACGCTCGCGCTCCGTATGGGTATATCGTCTACACAGCGTTTCCTTACAATCGTCTGCCGAAGTGAGGTGTGCAATGAAAAAGATACCAATTGAAGTTTTAGAGTTTATTCTTCTATTCGATCCTCGGGGTGTGAGAACGGCAGATGAATTTGACGTCTGGCTTTCAAGCTATGTTAATTCGTTAAAGGAGCGGAAGAAGAAGATAGTCAATGCCTTCCTTGATGAGTTGCTTCGCAGCCCACTATCCGATGCTCAGTTGGGGGAAATCTGGAATCATGGTGGGCCGACATTTGGCGTCGCGAATGGGGGCTACAGAGCGTTCCTGACGTTGATTAAAAGTAAGTTATGATACGGTGGCGTCTGGGGTTTCACCAGAAGCTGTTCCACCCTCTCAACGACCACTATGGCCTCTCGCCCATCGAGGCCGCCGCCACGGCCATCGACATCCACAACTTGGCCTCCCGCTGGAACAAGGCGCTGCTCGACAACTCCGCCAGGTCCTCCGGCGCGCTGGTCTACACAAGCCGTGATGGCAATCTCTCCACCGAGCAATACGACCGCCTCAAAGCCGAACTCGCCTCCGGCTTCCAAGGCGCGGGCTCATTTGTTTGCACGCCTGCGGCATGACGCCGGCAGGCCGCTGCTGCTCGAAGGCGGCCTCGACTGGAAAACCATGTCCCCCGTCGGCGCAGCCGACAAACAATGAATGTCGCCGAAAGATCTCGACTTCATGGAAGCGTCCTGCCGAAGGCGGGCAATTTAAAAGCACGGCGCCGC
>JANYHP010000370.1 GCA_025359005.1 Hyphomicrobiaceae bacterium
GGCCGAAGACGGCGACCAACTCGACGCAGCCTTCCGCAACATCGCGAAAGACATCTCGCGGCTTCGCCTCTCCAAGTAACTTTCCCTCCAGCCCTACCGACTGCCTGCCTGACCATCGACTTGGGGATGCGAGCCAATCGCATCCCTTTTTTTTATGGGCACGCCGTCTCAGTGTCGTCCTGTTGCGAACCTGTTGCAGCGATCAAGCGCGTTATTGCGGCATCACCCCGGTTGACATCGGGGGCGTTCGGCGTTGTGTCACGGGGCTGGTTTCCTGGAGACTAGAATGACTGTCGTTTCCGAGCGTCGCATTGAAATAAAGATTGTCGATGAGCGCCTGAAGAGTTGGGGCGTCCCGCGCTATCAAAGCGCCATGGCGGCAGCCGTCGATCTATGCGCGTGCATCGATGCAGAGATCATGATCGAGGCGGGCGCGCCGGCGCTCTTGATTCCGTCCGGGATTGCACTTCACATCAACGACCCGCATGTGGCGGCGCTTATCGTTCCGCGGTCAGGGCTCGGACACAAGAAGGGGCTGGTGCTCGGCAACCTGCTCGGCGTGATCGACGCGGACTATACCGGCCCGGTGATGATCAGTGTCTGGAATCGCAACGCCGCGGGCACGCCGGGCATCACAATTTCACCCGGCGAGCGCATCGCGCAGATGATGTTCGTGCCGGTCTTGCGGCCCGAGTTTGCAGTCGTTTCTGAGTTTTCGCGGCCAAGCGTGCGGGGCGCGGACGGGTTTGGCTCGACCGGAACTTGAACGCGCTCATCAGCCGTCAAGGCCGATGAGGCGCTTGGTTTCGAGCAGGATTGGCTGTGCAATCTCGTTCGCGCGGCGGGCGCCGTCGGCGAGGATGCGATCGATCTCGGCGGGGTCTGCGGATAGCCGGCGCATTTCGGCGTTGACCGGGCTCAGTCGGCTGACGGCAAGTTCGGCCAGCGCCTTCTTGAAGGTCGAGAACTGCGAGCCGCCGTACTGATTGAGGACTGCTATTTTGGTGGTGTTCTCGAGTGCTGCATAAATGCCGACGAGATTGTCAGCCTCGGGGCGGCCCGCGAGACCGGCCTCTTCCGACGGCAAACCCTCCGCATCGGTTTTGGCTTTCTGGATCTTGCGGCCGATGGTGTCTGCATCATCGGTCATGTTGATGCGCGAGAGGTCGGAGACGTCTGACTTCGACATCTTCTTGCTGCCGTCCCGGAGGCTCATGACGCGGGTGGCCGGTCCCATGATCACCGGGTCGCAGAGCGGGAAAAATTGACCATCCGCGTATCCGGCCTCGGCAATCTGGGTGCGGTAATCGTTGTTGAACTTCTGGGCGATGTCGCGCGTCAGTTCGAGATGCTGCTTCTGGTCGTCGCCAACGGGCACGTGCGTCGCCCGATAGGCCAGGATGTCGGCGGCCATCAGCACGGGATAGTCGTAGAGCCCCACCGAGGCGTTCTCTTTATCCTTACCGGCCTTTTCCTTGAACTGGGTCATGCGATTGAGCCAGCCGAGGCGCGCGGTGCAATTGAAGATCCAGGCGAGTTCGGCGTGGGCGGAAACCTTGCTCTGATTGAACAGAATCGATTTCTTTGGATCGAGGCCGGCTGCAATGTAGGCAGCAGTCACGTCGCGGATCGATTGCCGAAGTTCATTGGGGTCCTGCCAGGACGCGGTGATCGCGTGCAAATCGACGATGCAGTAGATGCAATCGTGCGTCTCCTGCATTTCAACCCAGCGAACCAGGGCGCCGAGGTAATTGCCGAGGTGGAGGTTTCCGGTCGGCTGCATGCCGGAGAAGACGCGCGGTGTGAAGGCCATGCGAGCGGTATCCATAGAACGGTTTTTGCAGCCGCTTCATGCCGCAGGATGCCGGGAGTAGCAACCCGTACCATCGCCGCGGCGGCGTTCGCTCAGCGGGGGGCGGCTTTTGAGCGCTTGAACAGGCTCGCGCGCAGCACACCGGTTGTGGCGGCGGCAAGGGCGTAGACAACCATGCCGGCGGCGACGAGCGCGGCCAAGGCGAGGGATTTCGGGGCGAGCGGCTGGCCCGATGCGAGCCACGGCGCCAGTTGGCGCGCCGTGAACCATAGGGCCGCGCCCATCAAGAGGCTTGCCAGGACGATGCGGGGCAAAGCGCGACTGGCGCGCGCGTCCAGTGTGAAGTGACCGCGTCTTGCCAACGTGCGCCACAGAAGGATCGCATTGAGCCAGCCGCCAAGCGCGGACGCCAGCGCGATCCCCAGCTGCGGCAGCATGCCGAAGGAGCGGAAGAGAAAGAACAGGCCCACCGAGCCGACCGTGTTGGCGATCAGACTGATGGACGCAAAGCGCATGGGCGTCTTGGTGTCCTCGCGCGCGAAATAGGCCGGGGAGAAGACCTTGATCAAGACGAACGCCGGCAGGCCCCAGGCGAAAATAGCGAGCGTTGCAGCGGTAGCCGCCGTATCGGATGGCTTGAACGCGCCGCGCTCGAAGAGCACGCGCACAATTTCGGCGGGCACGACAGCCAGCGCGACGGCCGCCGGGACAGTCAGCAGCATCGCCAGTTCGAGGCTCCGGTTCTGGCTTTCTGCGACGGCTGCGCTGTTGCCGGCACGCAGATGACGCGAGACTTCCGGCAGCAGGACGACGCCGATGGCGATGC
>JANYHP010000330.1 GCA_025359005.1 Hyphomicrobiaceae bacterium
GCGGTCATCGCCTGACGGATACGCATGGAAAGGAACCATGCGGACTTGTAGCTGATGCCCAACATACGTTCGAGTTGCTTGGACGAAACGCCCTTCTTGGAAGCCGACATCAAGTGAATAGCCAGCAGCCACTTGTGAACCGGGATGTGCGAGCGCTCCATCACAGTATCGACGCGGGCAGAGAACTTTTCGCGGCAACCGTTGCAAAGGAAGATACCAGCCTGCGTCTTGCCCGCCATGCGGTGAACATTCGAGGACTGGCAGTATGGGCACACCGGACCATTTGGCCAGCGTGATGCCTCAAGGTGAGCAATCGCCTTGGCTTCATCGTGGAAGATCGGATTTGAAATGTCAGACATAAGGTTATCTCCTAAGCCTGAATATATGTCAGCTAACTGGATAAGTCAAGTAAATACTTCCCGAACGGAAGAACGCCCCGATGCCGACAGAGTGTAATCAGGATTCCTTCGAGTTTGGAACCGTCGAGCGCCGCAATGTTGTGGGCGCGTTCGATGGCGGCACGATCACCTCGGATGCGGGTGCGTTGCTGCTCGGCCAGACCGACAAAGCGATCAGACTTGTGTCGCGCCTCGCCGATTGTTTCCGGGATGGCCGCAATCCGGCGTTCGTCGTGCACGCGCTTCCAGCGATGCTGAGCCAGCGCATTTTCGGCATCGCGCTCGGCTATGAAGATATCAATGATCACGACCAACTCCGGCAGGATGCGGTCCTCGCCGTGCTCGGCAACTGCTTGACCAGCAAGCGATCCGACTGCGCGCCCCTCGCGGGCAAGTCCACACTCAATCGGCTTGAGCATGCCGCCAAGGTCGGAACCGATCCCTACCACAAGATCACCCATGATCCCGCTGCCATCGAGCGCTTGCTCGTGACGCTGATGATGGATGCCTCAGCGCAGATGCGGGTGGGCATCCGGAGCGCGGCTGGAACGAACCTCCACGTCAGCTGATCATCGATATGGACGCCACTCATGATCCGATCCACGGCGAACAGGAAGACCGTCACTTCAACGCATTCTCCGACTGTTACTGTTATCTGCCGTTGTATATCTTCGCTGGCCGGCACCTCCTGGCCGCCAAGCTTCGCAGCGCCGACAAGGATGTGGCCGATGGCGCCAAAGAGGAGATCGCACGCATCGTGGCGCAGATCCGCGAGCGCTGGCCCAATGTGCGCGTCATCCTGCGCGCCGACAGCGGCTTTGCACGCGACGACCTGATGGATTGGTGCGAAAGCAACGGTGTTGATTACATCTTCGGACTTGCGCGCAATGTGCGGCTTGTTGGTGCCATCAAACGTGAACTGGTGTTGGCGCGGCGTGCGAGCCAACGCTCTGGCCGCGCCGAACGTCGCTTCACGGTTCTCGAAAAACGGGACACGCGCGAGGGCTGGGCGAAACCGCGCAAGGTCGTTGCCAAGGCGGAGTGGCTCGATAACAAAGCAAATCCGCGCTTCGTCGTGACGTCGCTGCACTGGTCGGACGGCGATGCGCGCAAGCTCTATGAGGACATCTACTGCGCCCGCGGTGAGATGGAAAACCGCATCAAGGAATGCCAGCGCGATCTGTTCGCTGGCCGCACCGGCGCCGCAAGCATGCGCGCCAATCAGCTGCGGTTGTGGTTCGCGGCCTTCGCCTATGTCGTGATTGCGGCACTCCGGCGCATCGGTCTGATCGGCACCGACTTGTCGCGGGCAACGTGCGGCTCTCGAGCCACGTTTTCAATTCGTTGAGCAACGGCACGGCGCGCGCTTGTCGCACGGCGAACCGCTCAGCAGACGTTTTGCCGTTGATTGCTGCTTCGATCTCGTAAAGCTGGCCAATCCGACGCAACGCCTCGGCGGCGATCTTCGATTTGGTCGCGTCGTACACATCGAAGAAGTAGCGCCGCGCATGCGCCATGCACGCCACATGCGTGATCTTCGGCGTGGTGCCGTCGCGCGGCGCGTAAAGTTTAGCGTAACCTGCATAGGCGTCGGAGTGCATGAAGCCTTGGAAGGCTGCCAGATGTTCCTGGGGCTGCACGCCTTTGCGATCCGCGCTGTAGCGGAA
>JANYHP010000394.1 GCA_025359005.1 Hyphomicrobiaceae bacterium
GGTGGCGTGGGCACGGGAGTTGTGAGCGCGGGACGTGGCCTGTAGAAGACGGCTCGACCGTGCGCTCACGCGCCAACGCCTTCCTTGGACCTCAGCAGGCAACCCGATGACGAATGCCAATCTCTACGCGCGGCTCGATACAGCGATGCAGGCCGCGGGCACCAAGCCGGCGTTCGTGCCGACGGCCGGAAACGGGCTGCGGTATGATCAGGTGCGCAGTGTGACGGCGCGGCTGGCGAATATGCTGGTCGCGCGCGGCGTGCGGCCCGGTGATCGGGTGACGGTGCAGGTGGAAAAGTCGATCACGGCGGTGTGCCTGTATCTGGCTGTTCTCAAAGTCGGCGCGGTCTACAACCCGCTCAATACAGCGTACACGACAGCAGAACTCGACTATTTCATTGGCGACGCGGAGCCGTCGCTGATCGTCGTGCCCAAAGCCGTGAAAGCGGCGGTTGCGGCGTTGCCAGTGGCGCGGACGGCAAAGGCGATCGAGACGCTGGAAGCAGACGGGACCGGTTCGATCCTGGACCTCGCCTTCGCACAAAGCGATCTGCACCAGACCGTGGTGCGCACACCGAAGGATATGGCGGCGCTGCTCTATACGTCCGGCACGACGGGACGGTCGAAGGGCGCGATGATCAGCCACGAGAACCTCGTCTCGAACGCAGAAACGCTGGTGGATTACTGGGGGTTCGGCGCCCAAGACGTGCTGCTGCATGCATTGCCGATCTTCCACGTGCACGGCTTGTTCGTGGCGCTGCATACCGCGCTGATGAGCGGCAATACGATGCTGTGGCACGCGAAGTTCGACCTCGATGCCGCGCTGGCCGATCTGCCGAAGGCGACGGTGATGATGGGCGTGCCGACCTTCTACACGCGGTTGCTGGGCAGCAAACACTTCTCGGCGGAGACGTGCCGTAAACTCCGGCTGGTGATAGCGGGGTCGGCGCCGCTGCTGGCGGAAACGCATATCGCCTTCAAGGCGCGCACGGGCCTCGACATCGTCGAACGCTACGGCATGACTGAGACGGGCATGATCACGTCCAACCCCTACAAGGATGGTGAACGGGTCGCAGGGACCGTGGGGTTCGCGCTGCCCGGCGTTTCGGTCAGGGTCACGGCAGCCGATGGCAAAGCTCTGCCTGCCGGCGAGCCGGGTGTGCTCGAAGTGAGCGGGCCGAATGTGTTCGCAGGCTATTGGCGCAACCCTGAGAAAACCAAGGAAGAGTTCCGGGCCGATGGCTATTTCATCACCGGCGATGTTTCGGTGATAGCGCCGGACGGGCGCGTCTCGATCGTGGGGCGCGCCAAGGACCTGATCATTTCCGGTGGATACAACGTCTACCCCAAGGAAATCGAAGACGAGATCAACGCCATTCCGGGCGTCGGAGAGGCGGCGGTGATCGGCCTGCCGCATCCAGACTTCGGCGAAGGGGTGGCGGCCGTCATCACCGCAGCACCCGGGCAGACGGCGCCGACGGAAGCCGAGATCATTGGCCGACTGGCCGGACGGCTGGCTAAATTCAAACAGCCAAAGTGCGTCTTCCTGGTCGCGGAGTTGCCGCGCAACGCCATGGGCAAGGTGCAAAAGGCTGAACTGAGAAAGACTTACAACGGAACGTTCGCGGGCTGAGAGCGGTTACGGCAACTCATGGGCGCAGTCGCTGACGCAGGGCGCGCCGTGGCCTCGGCATTAAGGCGATTTCAAGTCCCTGATTGGAAAGAGACTTCTTAAAACATAGAAGTTGGCCTATAGTGGCGGCGAGGCCCGCAGGACGCGGGCGGGTGATGCCGGCGACGGCCGTTGGCCTTGCGGGGCATCGGTCGCGGTCGGCGGGATCTGCAAGCCTACCTCTTTTGAGTGCGTTTCATGTCGTCCAATCCCTTCACTCCGACTATGCCGTATATGAATGGCGCCGGGTATTCATCCGGTTCCGGCGCTGCTGCAACTTCGGGGGGCCGCGAGGGGGCTTTCGACGTCATGCGGGATATGGGGCGCGAGGTGGGCGACGACAGCCTCGATCGTATCCGGGATCTGCTGTTCGGCGATTTGCGGCGGAGCTGGGAGGCACGGCTGCAGACCCTCGAGACGCGGTTGCAGATGCTTGAGGACAAGCTCGATGCGGTGCGCCACGACCACCGCACCGACAGCCAGGAACAGTTGGCCGCGCTGGCGCAAGGGATCGACGACCTCGGCCAATACGTGCGGCGCCTGACGCGGGGGTAAAGGCAGCGGCCATTGTTTGCGGGCCCTGATGGGTCGTGCCCGCGGTGGCAATGACGATGACTTGAGCCCGCTTTGCAGGGACGCGTGCACGATGACTGACCAGGCAGCGCCAAAGGGCGTGCATCTGCTGAAAGAGCTTTTGTTCGAGCGCGAAACGCGACGGCTCGACGATCTCGGCCGGCGCGTCGAGCAGGACGTGACGGAGGCGCGTCGCCAGCACGCGGTGCTCGCCGAACAACAGGCCGTGCAGGCGCATCTGCAAGCCGAGCATGCCCGCCAGCAGCAGGACTTCGACCAGAAGCTGACGGCCGTCTTCGAGCGCGCGGGAACCGGGGAGAAGCTGCAGAAGAGTGTCGCCGAGATCATCGACGGGTCGCTCCGCGAGGCGGAAGTCGTCCGGCATGAGGCGCTCAGCCGCGCCATCGCCCCGCTCATCATACGCACGATCAAGGTGCAACTGCGCGAGAGCCAGGACGAGATGGTGGAGGCGCTGTACCCAATCACCGGCCGCCTCGTGCAGAGTTATGTTCAGTCCGCCGTCAACGAGATGATGCAGAAGATCAACGCCAAGCTGGGCGGCGGCGGCTCTTTGGCGCTGACGACGCAAAGCTCGGCCACCGGCGTGCCGGCAGGTGAACTGGCCTTCGCGGAGGCCAACCGGCTGGAGGTGGAGGAGCTGTTTCTCGTCCGGCGGACGACGGGTGAACTCGTGGCCCACTGGGAGCGGCCGGGCGGCGGCAAAACGAAGGCCGCAAACGGCGCTGGGCGGCCAGGGGATCGCGACCAGCTGTTTTCCGGTTATCTGAGCGGGATCATGTCGCTCTCGGAAGAGGCATTCGGGGCAGCACCTGGAAGTTTCCGGACGCTGACGCTGGAAAGCGGCGATCGGATCTTCGTGCGCGGCTCGGCAGCGCATCTGATGGCAGTGCGTTGCTCGGGAAGCAGCGGCCCGGAGGTCGAGCGGGTGATCGACGAGGTGTTCCTCGAAATGATCAAGCGCTACCAGGCCGCCTTGGCGGCCGACGCCGTGCCCCCAAAAGACGTTTCAGGTGACGCTGTGACACGCGCCGCGACACGAGCGGGAGGCGATGTCGACCGGCTGTTGCCGGAAATGAGCCAATCGATCGAGGTGTTGACGCAAGAGCGCCGATTGGCGCTGGCGGCAGCGCAGACACAGGCGGTGACGGAAGCGGCGGCGCGGACGCCGAGCTTCGGGCGTGTCTATGGCTTGGCCGCGATCCTGGCGGCGCCGTTTATTGCCTGGGGTCTGTGGTCGCTGTGGCAAACGATGGAGACGACGCGAGCAGAGGAAGGCGCGCGCCGTGTGCTGGCGGAGACCGACGAGATCCGCGGCGTGCCACCGCGCGTCGAAGTGGAGCGCGGCGGACGTTCGCTGACGATCTCGGGCTTCGTGCCGACGGGCGCGCTGCGCGACCAGATCCTGGCGCGGCTGGCGCGCGAGGTGCCGCAAGCACAGGTGCGTGACCAACTCGGCGTGCTGCCGGCGGGGTCGGGGCCATCGGAGATCGCGCTGGCCGAACTCAGGCGAGAGATTGAACAGCAGCAGGGTCGTGCCGAGCTGGCGCGCCTGACGCGCTCGCTGACGCACGCGACGGCACGCCTTGCCGACGTGCGCGCTGGCGTCGCCGCACTTGCGCCACGGACGGACGGGGCAGAGCGCGCAGCGATTGACCAGATTGGCCGATTGCTCGACGACGGGCAGCGAGATGTGGCGCGCGCTAAGGCGGTGGTCGATCGTGGCGGCGCAACAGCCGCGGTGCTGACAGAACCACTGACTGCAGCCTGGACAACGCTGCGGCAGCTGGAGGGCCGGCTTGCCGCTCTCGTCGGCACCACGAATGACGCAACACAGGCACCTGGCGGCAGCGCGCCGCTCGCGCTCGACGTGCTGGCGGAAGACGTGGCAATGGCGGCGGAGCGCATGGCCGCGGGACAGTCGGCACTGAGGTTGCGCGCTGTGCCCACGCAGGTCTCAGCGCTCAAGGCGCAGGTCGAGCGCCTGCGCGCGCCGACGGCACGCGAGGCCTTCGACGCGCTGGCACGGACGAACGCTGTGTTCTTCGACAACGGCACGGAGTTCCGCAATGCCGAGCAGGCGCGGACCATCATCGACGCGCTGGCCCGCGAGATGCAGGCCCTCGGCGACGTGGTGCTGCGGGTGGTCGGCTACACGGACGAGAAGGGCGGCCAAGCCCTGAACTCTGGGTTGGCGCAGGCGCGCGCCGACCGGGTGGCGACGGAACTGGTGGGGCGGGGCATTGCCGCCAACCGCGTGGTGGCCGTCGGCCGGCTTACGGGCAAGGAGCTGTCACGGGCGGCGGGCCAGGGCAGCGCGAACCGCCGGGTCGAATTCGAGATCGGGTTTGCGGGCGAGGCGGGCAGCGCGCCATGAGCCAGCGGCGAAGATCATGACCCTGCGGCGGAAAATCGTGTTGCTGGGCGAGATGGCGGTCGGCAAAACGTCCATTGTGCGGCGGCTGACGCTTGATCGCTTCGATGCCAACTACAAGGGCACGTTCGGTTACAATATCTTCTCCTACCGTCTCGCAGGTCTGGGTCCGGAGGGCGACCAGGATATGGAACTCGTCATCTGGGATACCGACGGCGGGCTCGGGGCCAGCGTGCTGCACCAGGACGCAGCCATAAAAGGCGCGCGGGCCGCGGTGATCGTCGGCGATGTGACGCGGCCGCGCACACTGCACACGATGGCAGTGCTGGCACGCTCGTGCGATGAGCATCTGCCCGGACGCCATGTGCATTTTCTGCTGAACAAGATTGATCTGTTCCCCGATGTCGAAGAAACTGCGCTGACGGCTGAGCTTACCACGTTCGGCCATCCCATCCTCAAGACCAGCGCCAAATCCGGCGACAACGTCAGCCAAGCCTTCGTGGACGCCGCCAATGCCATCATCCGTCGCGGCCTTTGATGGCGCGGGCGCTGCTTCCGACATGTTACTCGCGGCAGCTGAGACGCTGGTCGCCCGCGGGGCGGTCAGTATCCTGTGGCTGACGGCTGATCTCAGGGTGGCGGAAGTGGCGGGAACGGCGGTCGGCCAGCCAGCGCCCGGCACGCCGGCCATGGATGTGCTGTTAGCCTTCGTCGGGCTCGAAGAGGACCTCGAAGGGCTGAAGAGGGGCGCCGGCGGCGGCGTGCTGCGCATTCCGAATACCGCAGTAATGTCCGGCGACGACGAGACGACGCAGCGCCTGGATGTGACGGTCTTCTGGGTTGGCGATCGCAATCGCTATCTGGTGCTGTTGGCCACCGTGCTCGGCGCAGGGTCGCCGACCGTGGAACTAGACCAGGAGATCCGGCGCCGCCGGTTGCTGGAACAGGATCTGGCTGCCAAATCACAGGAATATGCCCGCATCAACGAGCAGCTCGAGGAATTCGCCTACGTCATCAGCCATGATCTCAACGCGCCGATGCGGGCGCTGCGCTACTTGAGCGCGGATATCCAACAGGCGATCGACGTTGAGACAGGCGGCGGCGACGTCTTGGACCATGCGGCGGTGCGCAAGGCGGCCGCGGCGATCACCACGCAGACGCGGCGGATGTCGCAGATGATGGTCGACCTGCTCGAATACGCCCGCATCGGCCGCGTCGAGGAATTGATCCAGAAGGTCGATACGCGCGCGCTGATCGAGGCAATTTTCGGCACCCTCGAACCCTCAACGACGCTGCGGCTGGAGCTTGCGGGCACGTGGCCGGTGCTTGAGACGGCCGCAGCCCCGCTCGATCTCGTGCTCCGCAATCTGGTGGAGAACGCGGTGAAGCATCACGACCGACCTCAGCAGGGTTCGGTTGTTGTCACAGCGGGCACGACGGGACGGTTTGCCGTCTTCCAGATTGCGGATGACGGCCGGGGAATTCCTGCGGAATGGCAGCAGGCGATCTTCGAACCGTTCCGGAAAGTGGACGACGCACATCATCCCGAAAGCAGCGGGATCGGGCTGGCGCTGGTGAAGAAGACGGTCACCACGATGGGCGGCTCGATCGACGTGCTGTCTGACGCGCCCGAGAAAAGAGGGACGACGTTCGTGGTTCGCTGGCCGCTGCGCTTCGCTATTGCGGAAGAAACTGCAAGTGAATTTCATTGAAGCGTTGAAAATGCTGGCCTGAAATAGTTGTGGCGCGAGAAACAGAATTCGCGGCATGCTGTGTACGGCCACATTTTCGGCGTTGTTCCTGTGGTCGCCGATCTGCGCAAGGCGCGCGGATACAGCGACGCCGGCCAGCAATCGAGACGCCGGCCAGCAATCGGGACGTGCGGGCCGTGTGGATACATCCCGCTGGGAGCAGGGTTGCGTCAAGCGCGGCTTGCGAGTTCCGAGTGGTGCCTTTCGGAGGAAGAGCATGGCGAACCCACCCCGGATGGGAGGCGCGTTTCTTGAACGCAAAAGCGCCTTGGCGCTCGCGCGGCAGGCGCGGCCCCGCGTCAACGACATCCTGATCGTGGAAGATGCCAAGCTCGATGCGGAGCGCCTGAAGGCAACGCTGCATTCCATCTTCGGCTATGACATCAACACGCGGCACGCGGCGACCTTGGGCAGCGCGCTCGACCGGGTCATCGAGCGTCAGCCCGATCTGATCTTTCTCGATGACCATTTGAAGCCGAGCGATAACGCGGCGCACACCATCCCGTTTCTGCGCCGATGCAACTATACGGGTCCGATCATCGTCGTCAGCGGGCTGCTGGACCGCAAGCGTGCGGCAACGTTGGTGCAAGCCGGCGCGGCTGTCGCCATCCACAAGGACAGCCTCGATAGCGGCAGCATCGCCGAGGCGCTGGCCAAGATCTTCGAACAGCCGGCCACAAAGGCGGTGGCGGACCCCGATCCGCTGGACGCCGACAAGGCGGACGTCGAAGGTAGCGAAAAGGCGACGCACAAATAGTGCCCCGTCTGTCGGGCTCCATTCGAGAGACACCTTGAGGCCGCGCGCACGATGACGAACGAAGCCGGGTTGTCGGCCGGTCCCTCCGGGGCAGCCATCGCATCCAAGCGGATCGCCGGTGGCGGCGCGCGGGTGGGCTTCATGGCGCGACAGCCGCCGATCGACGCACGCGATAGCGGATGGCGCTTCGCGGCCGTCGGCGACACGCCCGGAAGCATGGCCACCGCGTCGAACCTTGCCGTGCGCACTGTTGCAGAGATCGTCGCGTGCGACGGCGAGATCGTCCCCTTTCTCGGAGCGCCCGTCGGATCGGCCTACGAGCGGCTGGATGCAGAGGGGCCGTTTCTGGCGGTTCTTGACACCATCGCCTGAGCGGCAGCCGCGTCACAGCGTATCGAGAATGCCGCGGACAAAGTTCGTCAGCCCGAGTTGGCGACGGCGCTTGAGGCGCTCTGCAGTCAGGATCGCACTGAGGTTGGCGTGGCTTTCCTCGACGTCGCGGTTGACGATCACGTAGTCGTATTCCGGCCAGTGGCTGATCTCGGAACTGGCCTTTTGCATCCGCTTGGCGACGACCTCCGGGGTGTCGAGGGCGCGTGTCGTCAAGCGGCCTTCCAGCGTCTTGCCATCGGGCGGCAGAATGAAGACGCGGACGATGTCGTGCGGCAATTGCTCGTTGAGCTGCTGGGCGCCCTGCCAGTCGATATCAAACAGCAAGTCGCGCCCGGCAACCATGGCGTCCGTGACGGGTTTTCTCGGCGTGCCGTAGTGATGATCGAAGACGGCAGCCCATTCGAGCAGGTCACCGGCATCACGGCGACGCGCGAACTCCGGGTCGGAGATGAAGTGGTAGTCACGGCCATCCTGTTCGCCGGCGCGCATGTGGCGCGTGGTGACCGAGACCGACATTGCAATGTTGCGGTCGCTGGCGACGAGTTTGTGGGCCAACGTCGTTTTGCCGGCACCGGAGGGCGAAGACAGGACGAGCAAAAGCCCGCGGCGCTCGATGGCTGCGGTTCTGGGGTTCGGGGAAGCGGCTGATTTTGGCGGCATGCGCGGTCCGTTGTGATTATTCGATGTTCTGCACTTGCTCGCGCATCTGGTCGATGACGGCCTTCAGGTCCAGACCGGCGCGCGTGATTTCGGGCGCGTTAGCCTTCGAACACAGCGTGTTGGCTTCGCGATTGAATTCCTGGGTCAGAAAATCGAATTTGCGGCCGACAGGCTCGGCCGCGACCAAAAGATCGTGCGCAGCAGCGATATGCGATTTGAGCCGCTGCAACTCTTCCTCGACATCAGCGCGGGTCGCCAGCAGGGCTGCTTCCTGATGCAGGCGCGCGGGATCAAGCGCGTTGCCACTCGCCTCCAGCAGCCGCCGCACCTGCTCGCCGAGGCGGACCGCGATGGCCTCCGGCTTGCGTGCCGGCGACGCAGTCACAGTCCGCACGATGCGCTCCACGGCGGCGAGCTGATCGACGAGCACAGTTGCCAGCCGGCGACCCTCGGCGGCGCGATTGCCGACAAGGCCTTGCAGGCCGTGATCGAACGATTGCAGGATCGCGGCATTGCGCGCGGCGAGTGCGCCCTCGGTGTCGGCGATGTCGACCGTGTCGATCAGGCCGCGATGGCCGATCAGGCTCTCCGCGCTGGGCATCGGGCCACCGACGCGGGCGCGCACAACGGCGATGGCTCCGAGAAGATCTTCGAGTACGCTTTCGTTGAGCTTCAGGATCGTTTGCGCCTGGGCCTGGCGAAGGGTTAGGGTGGCGCTAAAACTGCCGCGGACAAGGTGCCGTGCAACAGCCTCGCGTACCTTGGGCTCCAAGCCTTCGAGGCCAGGCGGCAGGCGGAACCGCACGTCCAGGCTGCGGCCGTTCACGGAGCGGATTTCCCAGGTCCAGGCGTGCGCCGGTGTGCTGCCCTCGACGGACGCAAAGCCGGTCATACTCTTGAGGGTTGTGACGGCTGAGGACATGCGGGGTTGAGTGCCTGGAGGAGTTGCCAGCGATCGGACCGGCTTCGTTGGACTGGCCAGACCATACAGAGACCACCGCCCCGGCTCAAGCGGCGCAGCCAGCGTTGCCCATTCGTTGCGCAGGTGCGCAAATGTTTGTCTTCGGCGCGGGTGTGCAAGTCGATTGCCTCGCTGCCGGCTTAATGCCAACCTCACGTGTCCGGGCGCTGGACGGATCGAGGCATGGACCTCTGCCGGTCTGCAAACGCGCTCTTCAATCGGGGAACGTCCATGACGAGACGCAGTGGATTAATGTCGCGCAGAACGGCGCTCGCAGGACTTGGTGGCGCCGGGGCTGCCTTGACGGGTGGCGTATTTGCCCCTGCCATTGCGCAGGGATCGGCCAAGATCCTGAAGTTCGTGCCGCAAGCCAACCTCGCCAACTTCGACCCCATCTGGGGCACCCAGTACGTCGTGCGCAACGCCGCGGCGCTCGTCTGGGACACGCTCTACGGCGTCAACGACAAGCTCGAAATCCAGCGCCAGATGGTGGAGAGCGAGGAAACCTCCTCGGACGGTTTGACCTGGACGTTCAAGCTGCGTGACGGGTTGAAATTCCACGATGGCGAGAAGGTGCGGGCGTAAGACGTCGTCGCCTCGCTCAATCGCTGGATGGCGCGCGACCCCATGGGCATCATGCTCCGCGGCCTGCAGAAGGAAATCACCGCGGTCGATGATCGCAGTTTCAAGTGGGTGCTCTCCAAGCCCTACCCGAAAATGCTGCTGGCACTTGGCAAGAACAACGCGCCCTGCACCTTCATCATGCCCGAGCGCATCGCCCAGACCGATCCCTTCAAGCAGATCACCGAGTATATCGGCTCGGGCCCGATGAAGTTCGCCAAGGCAGAGTGGGTGCCGGGCGCCAAGGCGGTCTTCGAAAAGTTCGCCGACTATGTGCCGCGCAACGAGAAGCCATCATGGCTGGCTGGCGGCAAGGTGATGAACTTCGACCGCATCGAGTGGGTGATCATGCCCGATCCGGCAACTGCGGCGGCAGCGCTGCAGGCGGGTGAAGTGGACTGGTGGGAAAGCCCCATCGCCGACCTGATCCCCGTGCTCAAGAAGAACAAGAACGTCAACGTCGACATCGCCGATCCGCTCGGCAACATCGGCGCGTTCCGCATGAACCACCTGCACGCGCCCTTCAACGACGTGAAGGTTCGCCGCGCGGTGCTGACAGCGATGAACCAGGAAGACTACATGCGCGCCATCGTCGGCGACGACAATTCGCTGTGGAAGCCGCTGCCTGGATACTTCACGCCCGGCACGCCGCTCTACACCGAGGAGGGCGGCGACGTTCTCAAGATGCGCAATATCGAGGCGGCCAAGAAGCTGCTCGCCGAGAGCAGCTACAAGGGCGAGCCGGTAGTGTGCGTGGTGGCGCAGGACCAGCCGATCACCAAAGCCATGGGCGACGTGACCGCCGACCTGCTCAAGAAGATCGGCATGAACGTCGACTTCGTCGCTACCGACTGGGGCACCGTCGGCGCGCGCCGCGCCAAAAAAGACCCGCCCGGCCAAGGCGGCTGGAGCATGTTCCACACCTGGCACGCGGGTGCAGACTGTCTCAACCCGGCGCCCTACACCGCCATTCGCGCCAATGGCGACAAGGCCTGGTTCGGCTGGCCGGATGTGCCTGCCGTGGAGGCCGAAGTCACCAACTGGTTCGACGCCAAGAACCTGGACGAGGAAAAGGCGGCGCTGTCACGTCTGAACAAGGCGGCGCTGGAAAGCGTGGTGTACGCGCCGACCGGCATGTTCCTCAGCTATCAGGCCTGGCGCAAAAACGTCGAAGGCGTCGTCAAGGGCCCGCTGCCGTTCTTCTGGGGCGTCTCCAAGACATCGTAATCAATATTTCCTCTCCCCGGTGTTGAACGGGGAGAGGGCTAACCCCAGGGGTATCGCATTAGGCCTTGCAGTCCCCTCTCCCCGTTAAAAAAACGGGGAGAGGGGATGACTGAGGTCATGTGCGATTGCCCTGGGGCTAACCCGCTCCCAATGTGAGCCGTCGCGTGGCGAGCGGGACCATGGTCATACCGCCATAGCGCCGTCATCGCGGAAAGGTCCCATGCTCGGCTATATCCTCCGCCGCATTCTTGCGACTGTGCCCGTGATGGCCATCGTCGGGTTGCTCGTGTTCAGCCTGCTGTATATCGCGCCGGGTGATCCGGCAGCGGTCATCGCCGGCGATCAGGCCAGCCCCGACGATGTGGCCCGCATCCGCGCGAGCCTCGGCCTCGATCGGCCGTTCCTGGTGCGCTTCATCGAGTGGAGCAGCCAGATCCTGCGCGGCGATCTCGGGACCTCGATCTTCACGGCGCTGCCCGTCACGCAACTGATCGCCCAGCGCATCGAGCCGACGCTGTCGCTCACCCTTGTGACACTGTTCTTGTCGATCGTGGTCGCGGTGCCGCTCGGCGTGATCGCCGCCTGGAAGGCCGGCTCCTGGATCGATCGGAGTATCATGGCGTTCGCCGTGATTGGTTTTTCAGTGCCTGTGTTCGTGGTCGGCTACGTGCTGGCCTACGTTTTCGCGCTGACGCTCGATTGGCTGCCGGTGCAGGGCTACACGCCAATCGCGCGCGGCTTCTGGCCGTGGCTGGAAAATCTGATCCTGCCGTCGATCGCGCTGGGCGGCATCTACATCGCGCTCATCGCCCGTATCACCCGCTCTGCCATGCTCGACGTGCTGAGCCAGGACTATATCCGCACCGCGCGCGCCAAGGGGCTGGGCACGTCGACCACGCTGTTCGTGCACGCGCTGAAAAACGCCGCCGTGCCGATCGTCACCGTCATTGGCCTGGGCGTAGCACTGCTCATCGGTGGCGCCGTCGTGACCGAGAGCGTGTTCAACATCCCCGGCCTCGGACGCCTTGTCGTCGACGCCATCCTGCGCCGCGATTACCCCGTCATCCAGGGGCTCGTGCTGCTGTTCAGTTTTGTCTACGTGCTGGTCAACCTGCTCGTCGACGTCAGCTACACGTTTCTCGATCCGAGGATCAAATATTGAGCGCGACCGATACAGTCGTCGGAGCCGCCGAGGCCCACGATCCGGCGTTGATGCCGATGCCGCCGGTGCTGCCGGCGGTCCGCGTCCGCACGGGTCTCGTGGGCTTTGCGGTTCGATACCCGAGCATCACCATCGGCGGCGTTATCCTCGCGGTGATGCTGATTGCGGCGGTGTTCGCGCCGTGGCTCGGCACCGTCGACCCCACCGCCATCTCCACCATCAAGCGGACGCGTGCGCCTGGGCCGGAGTTCTGGTTTGGCAGCGACATGCTCGGTCGCGACATCTACAGCCGCGTGCTGTATGGCGCGCGCGTGTCGCTGCTGGTCGGCTTCTCGGTGGCTGTGCTGGCATCGGTCGCGGGGCTGGCCATCGGGCTCGTCTCGGGCTTTGTGCGTGCGCTCGACGGCCTCATCATGCGCTTCATGGATGGCATGATGTCGATCCCGCCCATCCTACTCGCCGTCGCCCTGATGGCGCTGACGCGCGGCAGCGTCGGTAACGTCATCACCGCCATCGCGGTCGCCGAGTTCCCGCGTGTGGCGCGTCTGGTGCGCGGCGTCGTGCTAACGGTGCGCGAGCAGCCCTATGTGGACGCCGGCATCGCCGCTGGCACGCGCGCGCCCATGCTCATTCTGCGCCACATCCTGCCCAACACGCTGGGGCCGCTGACCGTACAGGCAACTTACATCTGTGCGTCGGCGATGATCACGGAGGCCATCCTCTCGTTTATCGGCGCCGGCACGCCGCCGACCATTCCATCGTGGGGCAACATCATGGCCGAGGGGCGCGCGCTCTGGCAGGTGAAGCCCTTCGTGGTGTTCTTTCCGGCCATCTTCCTGTCGCTGACGGTGCTGGCCGTGAACCTGGTCGGCGACGGCCTGCGCGACGCGCTG
>JANYHP010000419.1 GCA_025359005.1 Hyphomicrobiaceae bacterium
GCTATGTCAGCACGGTTGATCCAGCTGTGCCGGACATGAGCCTCCTGTTCTTCGAACTGGCGCTCACCATCTCGCAGTTCGGCGGGTTCATCGGCTATCAACCCGACGGTACGGTTGAAAGCTGGAAGCGTGACGGCTCGGGGATCAAAGCCATCCTCGCCACCATGAATGAGATCCGCGCCGCCGGAAAACTGCCGGGTATCGACATTCACGGTGACTACGATCGCGAGTTGGCGCACTTTTTTATCCGCGCGCCCTTTGGCAGGCAGCGCCTCGATATGTTGAAGGAAGTGGGGACACCGATGGCTAGGCAATATTTCCGGCAATTGCTATTGCTGGCCAAGCGCCGCGATGGCAGCTACCGGTTCAATGTGCTCCACATGCAGGGGTTGGCTTGCCGTTTTCCGCTGAGCTTTGGCGAAGACCCGGTGTTCTACAAGAAGGCGTCGCTGTTGTTGATGACCATGGAGATCGCACTCAATCAGTTGGGTGCCAAAGCCATCGCCGAGACCTTGCCGCCCGCCGATTACCGCATTCCGCAGATCCTCGAAGGGTTGGGTATCCTGAAGTTCAGCGGCGATGTGAGTTCCAAAATAAACAACGGTCACGTATTTCGGCTGGAAGACCCTGAGGTGCATGCGATCCGTGCGGCGACCGTCGAGGCCGTTGGGATGATCAAGGCCAGGTACGAACAGCAGCAGGGCAGGGAGACCACCTGCGCCGAGATCGACGGCTTGCTCTATCTCTTATCACGCAATCGTCCGCTGATGGCGCGGACCACGATGAAGCCGCACATGCTGGTTGCCACGGCGGCGTTTTGATGAGGTTGCTCTAGTCGTCAGCGCCTGGCGCTCGAATGGCCGGCGCGCGCGCCTTTGCCTTCTTCGCTGCCTTGGTCTTGGGCGCCTTGGATTTCTTGGGCGCCACGGGCTCATCGAGTTCCTTGGGCCTGACGTATTCGTCCAGCAGTTGCTTGAGTTCGCCGCGCAGTTTTTTGACCAGCTTGCGTGACGACTTGCGGAGTGCATCCGCCGTTGCGCCCTTCTTGTCCTTCAGTTCCTCGAGTGCAGCTTCGGTTCGCTGCAACGCCTTACGGGTCTCCGTGTCAAAATGCTTGAACGTTTCGCTATCCATCACACTCGCTCCCTGCCGAGCCGCCGACTGAGGAAAGGCCGAGCACTTACCGATTGAACCGGAGCACCCCAACAATCCCGCTGTGTCATCTCTAGCGTAGAATGCGGCGTGCAGGTAGCCGCTGCCCGAAGAGAGTGAAAATCCTTACTCTGGACATATCTTCGGGCCAGCCCCGCATCGTACGGCTGAGGTTTCTGGGCAATCGAGTGGGGCGGGTATTGTGCTTTATTCGACTTGCTTTAGCTGTCCCCCGCGCCGTGCGCGGGGCCGGGCCCTAGGCCGGCGCGAAAAGCGCCGCCCCGGAGCCCCCCGGCACTCATTATATAGAGTACGGCCGGCGGTCTCCGCCCATTCGGGTAACGGTCCCTGACGCGGGTCCGTGGTTTCATCGGCCTCAATTGTTGTTGCTAGCAACCAGATCGCTTTCGGCCCTGACGGCGAGCAACGACCCTGCGGTTCTTAAATCGAACCAGGGGTCTCCCATGAACATATCCCGCCACGTCCTGCGCAAGCAGCCACTGCCGCCAACCTTGCTGGCAGCAGCCATCGATTACATCAACGCCACACGTCCCACGCCGGACAGCGTGGAAGAAATCCTCATGACGTTCGCGCTGCGTCTCGGATACGACACAGCGACCGCTGAGGTTTTAGCCACGCGTGTCAGGGCAACGGCGCACATGTTTTTCGACCCACTCTGGCCTTCGGTTCGACACTTCGGCAGCAGCTTCGACAGTGCCGAGGCGTCTCTGTTCGACATCGTTGTGCAGCGCTTCATCGCGAATGAACCGCTCGATGCCAACCTCGCCTTCGATACACGCCGATTGCTGGCAGCGCTGCTCACGGCATTGCCGCACAAGGGCCGTGCATAAAGCGCGCGCAGGCACAAAGGCTGCTCCAGTCTCACCAAGAAAACAGCCCCGGGGCTGTCTCTACGCCGCCCACGCGGGCCCCGGCCGGGTGAAGGCCCGCGATGGTCGGCTCCGAGAAAACAGCCCCGATGTCGGGGAGCTGATCGCAGAAGGAAAGCACCACAGATGCTCACAGACAAAAAGACCGATGACGTCAGCCTTTCGGGCCACGTCATCTGCAGCTGCATGCATGTTAGGTCTTTCAGTCAGCACACCAACCGCTTAGCTTCGCGGCGTTGCTTTATTCATTTTCAAGGAGAGACATTATGACCAAACTTATTCAGACGACCGAAGCTGCAAGTGAGGCTGCCGCCAGCACCGACGCCAACAACGGCTTCTTCATCAACAACGGCACGCTGTCAGGCTGGTTCACCACGCCCGATGGTGATGCCTACGACATCCGCAAGCTCGAACCACGCGAAGTGACCGACCCGCGCACCGGCGAGGTCGCTACCATCTGGGGCGGATTTGCAACCGCCCGTGACCGCGACCTCGCAGCCAAGGACGCCATGCTGCAAACCGAGTTCAAGAAATCCGGTGCACGGCCAGTAGAGCTGTTCCAGCCGGAATCGAAGGACATCCCGCTCTACCTCACCCTGCGTAATCGCCCGGGCAAGCTCAACACGCAGACTGGCAAGCCCAGCTACAGCGATATCGGCTCGTTCTGGAATGCGCGTGGGCGCTACACCGTCCTTGCCCGCGATCTCGCCGGCAAGAGCGGTCTGCGTTTCGGTGGCAATGTCCTCGCCTGGAAATCAACGGAAACGCTCGAGGCAGAACGTGCCGCCAAGGCCGACGGTGCTGCGCCCGATGGCGATGCCGCCCGAGCCGGTGCTGACAAGCGCGCGCGCAAGGGCCGTGACAAGGCACCCGCGCCAACCGCCGACAGCTGATCAACCGCTTCTTTTGGGAAGGGAACGTCCGGCCACCGGTCACTGGGTGAGCCGGGCGTCTCCTTTTGTTGCTGGGGCCCCTTTTGGGGCGAACCCCAGCAGCAAAAGGAGCACCACCACTCATGACCACCAGAACTGGAAAATACGATCCACTCAAACCTAAGCTTGATGTCCACCAGGCCATCACCGACAAGATCGTCAAGGCGATCGAGGCCGGCGCCGGCACCTTCGAAATGCCTTGGCATCGTCCCGGCATCAGCTTCGATATTCCGAACAACGCCCTCACCGGTAATAGCTATCGCGGCAGCAACATCCTCTCGCTATGGATCGACGCTGACGAAAAGAAATTCGAGCACCAAAGCTGGGCCACCTTCAAGCAGTGGCAGGAACTCGGCGCCCAGGTGCGCAAGGGCGAGAAGGGATCGCTGATCGTCAAGGTTGGCGAGTGGACGCCGAAGGAGCAAACCGGCGCGGATGCAGCCGGTGCGGTTGCTGGTGGGCAACCGAAGCACCGACAAGAAGGGCATCCGAAGCGCCAAGAGGACAGCGAGACCGAGCAATCCAAGGCGATGTTCGCCAAAGCCGCCTGGGTGTTCAACGTCGCGCAGGTCGACGGTTTCGCCATTGAACCCAAAGCGCCGCGCGCGGATCTAACGACGCGCCTTGCCCATGTCGATGCCTACATTGCCGCGACCGGCGCCGATATCCGTTACGGCGGACAACGCGCCTTCTACCGGCATCGCGGCGGTGATGGTGAAGGTGACTTCATCCAGATGCCCGATCTCAGTCTCTTCACCGGTACGGCAACCACGACACCGACCGAAGCCAGATATGGGACCGAACTTCATGAGCTCGGTCATTGGGCGGGCGCTGCCCATCGCCTCAACCGCGAATTCGGCGAGCGCTTCGCCGACAAGAAATATGCGTTCGAAGAAATCGTCGTCGAGCTGGCAGCCGCCTATAATTGCGCGCATCTTGAAATCACCAACACGCCGCGCCCTGATCACGCCCAGTACATCGCTCATTGGCTCGAGATTCTTCAAGGAGACAAGAAAGCCATCTTCACCGCCACCTCGCTCGCCAGCCAGACCATCGCCTATCTCGACGGCCTACAGCCGAATGACCCGCAGCACGCACCGGGCGGTGATGAGACGCGGCTGCTAGGGCGTCCAGAATTTGACCTGTTGAATGGCGCGGCGCCGAGGAAGGCGATGCCATGAGCCCGCGCACGCGCAAGTCAAAGCCGATCGAGATGATCTGGCAGCATCCAGCGATCAGCCATGCCGTGCGCCTTCGCATAGATCACACACGCAACTATCTAGTGGCCGGCACCGACCATATCGAAATCCATGTCATTACGCCGAAGACGGCGGCGATCCCTTTGACCGACACCGGCTATCGATCGCGTTTCATTGATGGAGAGCAATTGAAGGAAGCCGGAGGGGTGCGACGCTTCGTGGAGCTGTGGCTCGCAGCCGAGAGCCGTTCGAAGGAGTGGCAGAAGAAGGATCTCGCACGCCAACAAGGCGATCTCTTTCGGTGGGCTGATGCCAATGCAGAAACGGGGAAGCGCAAATCGACCGCGCGCGCCAGGCGTCAGGCCGCGAAGGCGCGGAAACGCCGTGCACCGTCGCACACGCAAGGATGAGGCAAAGGCGCATGACAAATCTTAGCGTCACACAACGTCGCGCGCAGGGTGATGTCGCCGAGCAGAAATTCCGCGACTGGCTGGACAGATGCGTCCTGCCGCATATGTATATCGAACAATCGCCGCTGACGGTGCCGAAGGGGCTCACGGGCGAAATCAAGCGGCCGGATTTTCTGGTCGGCATCCCGACCATCGGCACGCTCGCCTTCGATGTGAAGGCCAAGACCGTCTACGACAATTCGATCATCATCGATGCCTACGAGCATCGGACCTTTATGAACTTCGAGACCTTCTTCAACATGACGGTTTGGTATGTCTGCTTTCCCCCCGAAGGCCAGCACATCTGCCATCTGTTTATGAACCGCAATCTGGCAACGCTGCCGGTGAGCAAGCGGCGAGGCGAGGCGTCGATCGCCATGCCCCTCAAGGATGCGGTGACAGCCGATTCGAGGCGCGATTTCATGGCTGTGCTACTGTCCGCCATTAGTCTGCGCTAAGCAGTGCGTCTTTAATATGGGCTACCGTTCGAGGATTTCGCGCGCCATCTGATTGCTGGGGCGCTTCACGGCGACATAAATCAAGATCGCAATAACAAATGTTGCAGATATGCTCAGAACTACGAATACAAATACGAAGCAAGAATAAGACATTGGAAACCAGGACGATGACAATACTGAGGTAAACTGGCGAATTCGGATCTTCGCTCGCAAAGGCCACCACGCAAAAAGCCAAAATCTGCTCTACCAGGGAATAAGGTCCAATACGAACACGAGACAACGGGTTGCCCAAATGCTTTTTGGATTATGGTGAGATTGGAGAGGACCTGGCCGACGGTTGGCCTTAAAACTGAACGGTACGACAAATCCACTGATCAAGAAAAAGATAATAACACCCGTTTGCCCCAAATCGCCAACTATAGTCAGATTTTCCGAAGCCGGCTCCGACAATGGCAGGTATGTTGCTACATTCGCTTGTATCAAGTGATGGGCTATGACTGAGAGTGCCGCCAGGCCTCGCAGCGCATCGATATACCGAAAGCGATGCAAAGTGCCTTCATCATTCGATATCAATGGTGCTCTCTCAGGTCATAGGCTTTGCCGCCCGTGGCTTGGAATTGACACCATATCGCATCGTCGTCCGGTTTGTATTTCTGGTCCAGATATGGGACGAGCGGTGGCGGACACTTTCCATCTTTCACATACGCCTTCATGAAAGGATAAATCTTTTCAACCTTCATGATGCAGTATATTGCACCGGTTCCTTCTGCATGTGCTGCTTGAATACCTTTGTAGGGTAATGAGTCGACAGGGCATTTTGTTCCTGCAAACGCGAAAATGGAAATGCGTTGGATATCATAGGGGCGTAGATAAGTGGGTTCAATAGGCTTCGATTTGACTTCACTGGTGGACACAGCCTGGGCTGTTGTCGTGACTTGTCTCGTTGGCATCATGGAACCTGATCCGCTTTCGAGCTGTCTTTTTACGGGCACAGTATCAGCCAACACGGCGGTCAGTTCGATTAAAATAAACAAACCCGTCGTTATGATAATGCGTCCTATGTGCATGCGTCTCTCCTATTAGCAAGACTACGATATTAATTGTGGTATTTCATTTGTGTCAATTGTTTCAATATTTCCTTTAACGGGCTTTGATATGAACCAAGCCGGCGTTTGCCGTTTTATCGAGAAGAGCGAGTTCCTCTGCCGTCAACGCTTCTTTGATTGAAAGTGGCACAGATCTCATTTTATTGAAAACCATAGGAATATCGATATCATGAGGAGTGATAGCCCTTAGCGCTGTTATCAGGTCGCTTGCCGAAAACCCGTGTTTGATAGTGGCGGCGATGTCAATATAATCGGTACGTTTGTCTCGATTGTGTATTCCCAGCATCTTTGCGCCTACGGAGTCGAATAAGCTGGCTACAAATAAATGTCCATTATATGAAAATCGCCGTACGATAGTACGGCAACTTGGTGTAAGCACGAACGACACAACGATCCTTTCGAATGCTATTTTAACGGTCCCGCTCAGGCTGTCCTTGAACAGCTGTCGAACCTCGCATATCCTGGCTGTTGGAATGAACTTCGAAATCAATTGCTCTGCATCGGCTATGAGTTGTGCCCTTGACACCTGTCTATTCGCGTAAAGATCGATTTCATCAAGGGAGCGATGGTTCAGATAATAGACGACCGCTGCACCCGCATGAAGGGTCCACGATCCGTTTCCTTGTCGAAACCGAGTGAGTAAGTTAATCAAATCATGTCGACCAATCATATACCGCTCTCATCATGTGCAGCCACTTATGCCGTACGCCCCTATAAATGTGCCGCAACTATCATAAACCTGACAGACGCATCCACTGCAGTCTTCGGTGGTGTTACCGGTTGGTGTGCAGGCACATGCCTGGGCATTGCAGCCTTGCGAGCCAGTCCATGAATTGCCACAAGAATCGCTATAATAGACGGCCTGTGTGCCACCACCACATGACACGGAGCATGCACCGTAGCCTGTGATCGTCGTGCTTGGTGTGCAGCAATTGCTGAGTGATGCTAAACCCGGATTTGCCAAAAAGCTTTGCCACTCTCCGACCGTCAAAGTTGGTACAAAAACACCGTAACTGCCGTTGGCATTGGTGACGTTCTTGCAAACACCATCGGGGCCAGTGATGGTCTGCGTTGAGCCTGCCGCTACCGTGGTGCCATCCGAACCCAAGGCAATTGCTGGAGCAAGGACAGTTAATATCCTCATACAATATAGCAATGATGAAGCTAATTGATTATAAGACAGCATATTCCAATAGATAATAAATGAACGTTACTTGTAAAATAATCATACAGTAATTAATAATTCATAAAAAATAACATATTAATTATTATATATTCAACATTGCATTCTAATAATTAACTCTGAGAGTTCTACGCAATGTAATCAAATGCAGTGTGATCATTAATCCAATTAATAATATAATAACACATAAAACATTAGCTTGACGTATCAACTGGAGATACATTATTGAAATACTTCAAACCCCGCCCATCGGCGTCGCGCTGTGTTTTGCTATCGACTGCTGCATTATTCTGTTTCACGGCGATTGACGTCAGGGCAGGCGAGTTGCAATCCGACCAGTGCGACTTTACAGATGGGACGTGCTTTTCGCACGGAGCCTTTATATCGGCTCAGGGAAGCACGCCCTCGCCCTATCATGCAGCCCGCAGCAAACCCGGTGCCGCCAAGGGTGCCCTCGATGTTTGGGGCACCTGCCGCTATGTCGATAACGCGAGTAACAAAGACTACTTCGTTCCTTTCAGGACCGCTCTTTAATGGAACGCGTTTCTGCAAAAGGCAGACGACAACATGTCCCGGGTGCATTGCTCCAGACCGCAGGCTGGGCTGATCGTCTACCCAAGCAGCGCCTGTCCGGCTCCATCGCCCACGACCAATACGGTGAGTGAGCCGGATTACGATCGCTGGACAGCGTCAGCCCCTGCCACCTGGACGGGGCCATCGGTGACCTTCTCGTGCAACCCGAACAATCCTGTGGATGGCACCGGCTCCTGGCAGGAAACCGCTATTGCGAACTTTGGCGGTCAGGATGCTGATACCGGCAATAGCTGGACGCGGCAAGCAACGACGTTCCGTGCCGATCCAGCAACCTGCGGCATCGCTACACAGAACAATGCAAAGCCAACGGCCGGGCTTTGCAACCATGGCATTGCGTCGAGCGTAGAGGGTGCGGGACCATGGAACTGGACCTGCACAACCGGACAACCGCCGACGCCTTCGACCAACTGCTCAACACAGGCACCACCTCCCGCATGTGTGCCCGACGGCAGCACTCACCCCGGCATCACCTGGGAGGGGGTTGCCGCGCAAAATGATTGCCGCACCTACCAAGCAACCCTCGACAGTTGTGACAATCAAATTGGCTCCACGGCCATCGCGGGCGGAGACTGCGCTTGCGTGCCCAACGGCACAACCCATCCAGGCAATTCATGGGCCGGCAACGCAGCCTTGAATGATTGCCGCACCTATCAGGCGTTGTTGGACAGTTGCAACAATCAGCTTGCCACAACCGTTGTCGCGGGCGGTGAGTGCCCAACACCTGCCTGCGTCCCCAATGGAAACACCACCTATGGGCCTGTTACCGGAGCGTGCGATGCGGTGAGCGGCTCAGGATCAGGCGCCACCCGATGTTCCTATTCCCAGCCGACCTATGATAGCTGCGGTACCTACCTTGGTGATTATATATGGAGCAGCTGCGGTAATGGGTGCACGTGATCGGCCGGTTCTCTTCAGCGAGCATACTCCGGAATAATGCCATTGAATTACTTTCGGCCTTAAAGGCTACAACGCAACCTATACCGCCGCAGTCCGCCAAGGCTGCAGCACAGCCGACACAACCATTGCGCTTGAGAAAACCAGGTTAGGAGTTAATAGATTTATTAATGCCAGCGCTGAACTGTATTGTAGCATCAAGGACCCGCCGGCACGGCTATCGCCGCCAGCAAGCACCGACCGCCGCGGTCAATCCGCCAGCCAAAGTCTGCGGTCGGTCAAGTACCCCGAGGCGCGGTGAAATGTTTTATGAAACTAATTTCATTGTCGACAGTAGAGTTTCGATAAATTATTATCCGTATCATGAGGAAATGGGAACAAAAAGTAACGAATAGGGATATCAAAACGTTGCTGCAAAAGGGCGATCTGGATGCCGCGTGGCAAGCGGCGGCGGCACTCGCCAATTCGAGCCGCCGCAGCGATCCCGTTCACGACCTGCTATTTTCGATAGAGGAACAGCAACAAGCGAAATTGCGTAAATTGTTGAAACAAGAACCCGCCCTTGCCAGCGTCGCGCCGCAATCTGGTGCCGAAGTCTCAACGAGCGGATCGCTTGAGCTTAAAAGCACTTACAGAGCCGCTGATCCGTCCAAGCTGGCGACTGTCCGGACTCCAAAACACATCGGCCGCCTATCGATCTAGCAACGAAACCGCTGCCGAGCGATCACTAATGAGTACCGCTCGCCGGCTTTGCAGTTGTTAAGGCGTCAGTCCGTGCCTTCTTGTCCGCTGTTCCTGATCGATCATAATAATTACAATAGTAGAAAATCGATCCAATAGTAACCGACAATGGCCGTGGTGTACAATATATGATAAAGGACATTATCATAGATTACTGTCCAGTAGAAAGTACGACAAACACAACGTTTATGTCAATGACTGCTCTATTGCAGTTATTCGCTATTACGGTAATAGATCTAGTAATTTATTATTAACGCTTTTGCGCGTAGACTGCCTGACTTGCAAATAAATAACAGGGAGTTTGATAATGAGTATTTCAGCGCTGAGTTCATCGAATGCCGTTTCACTCCTTACACAAGGCCAAGGTACAAGAGCGGCACCTGACGGAGATAGCCCAGCCGTTGAAGCTGCTGAATCTGCTGCAACCAAG
>JANYHP010000102.1 GCA_025359005.1 Hyphomicrobiaceae bacterium
CGCCGCGACCGTAGGTAAAGGTGCCGTGAGTGATGATTTCCTGGGCGCCAGCCAGCAGGCCGCCCAGCGCCGCGCGCGCCAACGCGCCGCCGACGCTGATGCGGCGCACGCCGAGGCGGCCAAGCTCGGCGACGGTGAAGTGGGCGTTGCCGGAGGAGACGAGGACGTTGACCGGCTTCCGCGTTGCGCCGACGACGGCGGAGACCTGCGCGAGGTCACCGAGGCCCGGGGCGTAGAGCACATCGGCGCCAGCGGCGTCGTAGGCCTTGAGGCGGGCGAGAGTGTCGGCGAGATCGCGGCGGCCGTGCAGTAAGTTTTCGGCGCGCGCGGTCAGAGTAAATGGAAACGGCAACGCGCGTGCGGCGGCCACAGCGGCAGTGACGCGCGCGACGGCCACGTCAAACGGATAGATCGGTTCCGCCGGATCGCCGGTAGCATCTTCGATGGAGCAGCCGACGAGGCCGGTGGCCGCGGCGGCAGGGATCAGGGCTGCGGCAATGTCTGGGGCGTGGGCATAGAGGTTCTCAAGGTCGGCGGAGACCGGCAGGTGGGTGGCCGCGCAGATGGCGGCGGCATTGGCGAGCGCTTCCTCGCGTGTGGCCTTGCCGTCCACGCGCCCGAGCGCAAAAGCCAGACCTGCGCTCGTTGTCGCCAACGCCTGGAAGCCGAGACTGGCCAGGATTTTCGCCGAGCCCGCGTCCCACGGGTTGGGGATGACGAACGGCTCAGCGCGGGCGTGCAGCGCGCAAAATGTGGCGGCTTTTTCAGCTTGCGTCGGCATGCGGGCCCTGCGTGTCGGGATAGGATAAGCCGATAGTTTCGACCTGAACCGGCTGGTGTGCAAGGTGTATCTGGCGCCCAGCCATTTCCTGCGCCCAACCGCGCCCCTGTGGCCGCAAGGGGAAACGTCTTGCGGTGGCGCAAGGCTGCGAGAACCCGCCGGATGGCTGATTGAAAGCACACCGCCTGGCGCTTCTTTCCGTGCAATCCCGGCGGCGCAGAGAGGCCAGGTCTGGAGCGCTGACAATTGTGCGCGCGAATTACACAGCACAGTTCAAAATCTCTTTCGCCACCGCAATGGAAATAGGCTGTACAAGGGAGAATAATTGAATGAACCGTCGCATTCTTTTCGCTGGCGCCGCACTCGCACTGGCTGCGCTGTTCGCACTTGGTCGCACCGCAGACGCCCAGCAGACTTCCGATCTCGATGCAATCAAGGCAGCCAACGCGGCGTTCTACATCGCACTCTCCGCGCGCGACGTGAAAGCCATGGAAGCCGTTTGGGCCAACAAGCCTTATGTGGTCAACTTCGGCCCACGCAATAAAGCGCCTGCCATCGGCTATGCGGACGCGGTCACGAAATACTGGCCCAACACCTTCGATGTCTTCTCGCAGATAACAGCGTCATCCACGACGATCGCCCAGATCCAGAGCGACGGCAAGCTTGGCTGGGTCGTCGGCACCGAAACGGCAAGCCTGCAACCCAAGGCCGGCGGCGACCCCCTGAAGTTTGAAGCCTTCGCCACCAATCTGTTCGAGAAAGACGGCGATCGTTGGCTGATGATTTCCCATCACGCCCAGGCCATCGCGAAATAGCCCCGTTGGCGTGGTCCACAGCGCGGCTCCCTCATTTTGCTTTCCCTGCCGAGTTTTGTGAGAGCAGTGATCGATCCGTGCAGCCGGCGACTTCGATCCCGGAATTTGACGCGCGCCCTGCGCGGCCCAAATGCCGGGCATTCAACCAAGCGAACACCACACGTGCGGGCGCCCGCGCGACAACGCTCACCTGACGGCTTCAACACACGTCTCGCTCACGGCACCGCGCGCTTCAGCTCAGCCTTCGCGGCGTGATACTCGACGAACCATTTCGGGCACGTCTCGATCGCCGTCTTGAACGCGGTCGCGGCATCAGCCGTATTTGACTTCAGCAATTGCCACTCACCAATGTAGAAGTTGGCTTCGCAGCGCTCTTCAGGCTTGGTCGCTGCGTCCAGCGTAGCATCCGGCGCCCGCTTGCCGAGCAGCAGTTCAACCGCCGCGTAAGGCCATGCCTTGGACTTGAGCCGCCCGGCGTTCGCCTCCAGTTCCGAACCAGCACTGCCCTCGCCACCCCGCGCTCGTGAGAGAAAGCGGAACAGCATCGGATAGGCGTCGTCCTGCTGCTCGATGATTTTCAGCTGGTCGGCCGCCGCACTCTTGAAGTCGCCGGCGTAGAAGCGCGCGTAGGCCAGATCCTTCTGGAAGCCTATGCTCTTGGGCTGCAGTTCCACCGCCCTTTGGTAGCTGGTGATCGCCTTGTCGTGCTCGCTCTTGTCGCGCAGCGCATCGCCGCGGTTGTTGTAGGCAAGCGCATACGACGGGCTTTGTTCGATCGCCTTGTCATAGTCGGCAACCGCCGCGTCCAGGTCGCCTTTGGCGCGCTGTGACACGCCGCGATTGTTGTAGGCGATGTGCGAGGTCGGCTGCAGGCCAAGCGCTGTCGTGTAGTCGGCGATGGCGTTGTCATAGTCCTTCAACTCATGGCGGCCCCGTCCGCGTTCGATGAAGGCGGTTGTGTACTTCGGATCAAGTTCGATCGCCCGCGTATGATCGGCGATCGCCGCGTCGTACTCGCGCTTGACGTAGCGCGCGCGGCCCCGATTGGCGTAGGCGATGGCGAACTTCGGATTGATCTCGATCGCCTTATCGTAATCGGCGATCGCCTTGTCGGTCTCGCCTTTGTTGCGCCAGGCGATGCCACGATCGTTGTAGGCGGTCGAGTACCGGGGATCGATCTCGATCGCCCGCGTGCAATCGGCGATGGCACGGTCCTGCTGGTTCATGTCGTCGAGCAGGTCGCAGCGGTTGGTCAGGTGGGCGACATCGCGTGGGTCCAGCTCGATCGCCCGGTCGAAGTCGGCGAGTGCCAGCGCCTGATCGCCCTTGGATTTGTAGGTCAGCCCACGATTGTTGTAGAATGACGGGTTCTTGCCGTCCAACTCGATGGCGCGCGCAAAATCCGGCAGCGCCTTGTCGTGCTCGCCGCGCGCCCGCCAGACCAGGCCGCGACCGTTGTAGGCGTGCTGGTCCTTGGGGTCGAGTTCGATGGCCCGCTCTGCGTCGGCCATCGCGCGATCGTAGTCGCCTTTGGAGCGCCATGCGCTCGCGCGATTGCGATAGGCGGCGGCGAATTTTGGCGCCATGGCGATGGCGCGGTCATAATCGACGATAGCGCGATCCGGGTTGGACTTGCCGGCGTAGGCGAGCCCGCGGTTTGACACCGACACCTCGTCGTCCGGATCGAGTTCGATCGCCCGATCATAGTCGCTGATCGCCCGATCATAGGCCTTGAGGTAATCATGCGCGCGCCCGCGATGGGCGTAGACCAGCGCCAGTCGCGGGTTCAGTTCGGAGGCGGCATCCAGTTCGGCGATGGCGCGCTCGTAGTTCTTGGCGTCGATCTGATCGCGCCCCGCCCTGATGAGGTCGCCGGCCTCTTTCGTCGACAGGTCGCTCGATAAGCGCTTGCCCGTCTCCGCCGAGATGAACTGCTTGAGCGAGCACTGCGAATAGCCAGCGTCCGCAAAGATCTTCAGCGTCGCCTCGCGAGCCTCGGGGCGCGTCAGCCGGAACGCACCCGCACAGCCCTTGCGCGGCTTGTCGCAGCACATCAGTGCCAGCACGTCCGCTTGGTCGCGCGTGGTGGCTGGGCCGTTCGCGCAGGATTCGGATTCGCGCTTGCACGCAGCGATCGCTTTGGACTTTGCTTCGGCCTGCGTCTTGGCCCACACCATCGGCGCCGAGCCGTCCGAATTGGGGTCAAGCGCCGACCAGCGCTGCGCCTGAGCGCCCTGCACCAGCGCCACCACGACAGTCGCGGCGATGACGGCCGCGCGGCCGAACGTCGATCGAGAAAATGCTTCGAACATGGCAGCCCCACTGTGAAATCGTGCTCCCCATATTCCGCCCCCGCATCCCGTCTCTGTCAAGTATCGCGTGCGCTTTTTGTCGGCGAACGGCCTCATCGGACCGACAGTGCAAGCCCCGCGCGAACCATCGAAAGCGTCCCGCCCTCTCCGGTGGCAAACGGTGCACGCCAATCTTCCGCCAGCCCCGCAAATCCGTCGCGCCACCGTGGCGCGTTGCCCGACCGGCCTGGCTCTGTTACCCCGCAGCGTCTGAGTGAGACCTGCCGGAGCCCCGCCGATGATCCCCCGCTATTCGCGTCCAGAGATGGTCGCCATCTGGTCGCCCGAAACGCGCTTTCGCATCTGGTTCGAGATCGAGGCCCACGCCGCCGCCGCCATGGCCGAGATCGGCATGATCCCCAAGGCGGCCGCCGCCGCCATCTGGGAGAAAGGCTCGAAGGCCACGTTCGACGTCGCCAAGATCGACGAGATCGAGCGCGTCACCAAGCACGACGTCATCGCTTTCCTGACCCACCTTGCGGACTTCATCGGCCCCGACAGCCGTTTCGTCCACCAGGGCATGACCTCGTCGGACGTGCTCGACACCTGCTTCAGCGTGCAATTGATGCGCGCCACCGACCTGTTGCTCGCCGGCATGGACGCCGTGCTGGCAGCACTGAAGAGACGCGCCTTCGAACACAAGAACACGATTACCATCGGCCGCAGCCATGGCATCCACGCCGAGCCGACCACCTTCGGCGTCAAGCTCGCGCAGGCTTTTGCGGAATTTTCACGTGGCCGCGACCGCCTGGTGGCTGCCCGCAAGGAGATCGCAACGTGCGCCATTTCCGGCGCCATCGGCACCTTCGCCAACATCGATCCACGCGTGGAAGCGCACGTGGCTAAGACGCTGGGGCTCGCCGTGGAGCCGGTTTCAACTCAGGTCATCCCGCGCGACCGGCACGCCATGTTCTTCGCCACCCTCGGCGTCGTTGCCTCCTCAGTCGAGCGCCTCGCCACTGAGTTCCGTCACCTGCAGCGGACCGAAGTGTTGGAAGCGGAAGAATTCTTCTCGCCAGGCCAGAAGGGTTCCTCGGCCATGCCGCACAAGCGCAACCCGGTGCTGACCGAGAACCTCACCGGCCTCGCCCGCATGGTCCGCAGCGCAGTTGTGCCCGCGCTTGAAAACGTCGTGCTCTGGCATGAGCGCGACATTTCCCACTCCTCCGTCGAGCGCATGATCGGCCCCGACACCACCATCACGCTGGACTTTGCGTTGCATCGGCTTGCCGGCGTCGTCGAGAAGCTGGTCGTCTACCCCGCCAACATGCGCAAGAACCTCGTTCGCCTCGGCGGGCTGCACAATTCGCAGCGGGTGCTGATCGCACTCACGCAAGCCGGCGTCAGCCGTGAAGACAGCTACGTCTACGTCCAGCGCAACGCCATGAAGACCTGGGACCATGGCAAGAACTTCCTCGTCGAACTCAAGGCCGACCCAGATGTGGCAGCCAAACTCTCCGCAAAAGACCTGGACGCCATGTTCGACGACGCCTACCACCTCAAGCACGTTGACACGATCTTTGCCCGCGTTTTCGGAAAGGCCTGAGCCCCTATGCTTGTCGTTACGACCAACGATGTCCCCGGGCACCGCATCATGACGGTGCTCGGCCTGGCGCGCGGCCTGTCGGTCCGCTCTCGCTCCATCATCGGCAACGTCGGCGCCACCTTCCAGATTCTCAAGGGCGGCAATATTTCGATCTACACCAAGCTGGCCGAGACCGCCCGCCAGGAGGCCTTCGAGCTCCTCGTCGCGCAGGCCAGGGAGATGGGGGCCAACGCCGTTGTTGCAATGCGGTACGACGCCAACGAAATCGCCTCGGCCGTCACCGAAGTTCTCGCTTACGGCACGGCCGTCGTCATCGCGCCGGAGCCCGGCAATGCTGCACGCACCTGACTCTGCGTCACAATTGGGAATTCCATTTTTGTATGCATTATCAATATCATAAAAGATCAACGCGTCGCAGACTGCGGCATCCCGGAGCGTGTCAACAAAAAACGTGACAAGGCTGCCGAAATCGGTTAGTTCAAGCGCTTCACGTAAACCGACCGAGGCACTTTAGGGGTTTAGCTCAGCTGG
>JANYHP010000505.1 GCA_025359005.1 Hyphomicrobiaceae bacterium
GATGGGCCGCACCCTCGCGCGGCACTTCCAGCAGAACTTTCGACCGAAAAGCCTGCCACGACAGAAACAGCAGATATGCGGCCCCCGCGATACGCACCGCGTCGTAAGCAATCGGCACCGCGACGAACAAATGCGAAAGCCCGAACGCCGCGGCAAGCGCGTGCGCATAAGTCCCCACCTGAATGCCCGCGAGCGTGAGCAACCCGGCAGCCCGCCCCTGCGTCGCGCTTCGCGACGCAATCAACAGCATGTCCGGGCCGGGCGAGATCGTCAGCGCCACGCACGCCGCGGCGAACATCGTCAGCGTCGCACCATCCACCATGCCGGAGGTCTCCCAAATTGATCCACGCCCGAAATGTGTCAGAAAACGGAGGGTGCAATAGCCGCAGGCGTATTGCACCGCCGCGCACATAACATCTCCAATATGCGGCGCCGCGAAACTCCGGTGCAATACGCTTCGCTATTGCACCCTACGAAGTGGCTCACCCCACCCCCGCCAGCAACGCCGCGCACGCGCTTGCAAACACCTGCGCACCCGCGATGATATCCGCGTCCGAGGTGTTCTCCGTCCAGTGATGGCTGATCCCGCCAATTGAGGGAACGAACAGCATGCCAGCCGGGATCACCGCGGCTAGCACCTGCGCGTCATGCCCCGCCCCGCTCGGCATCCGCACCGAGCGCCCGCCGGCATGCACCTTCGCCGCGTTCTCGAACGCCGCCTGGAACCGCTCGTCCATCCGCGCCGGCGTACTCCCGCGCAGCTTGATGACGTCGATCGGACACGGCCCAGCCTTGGCGTGCTTGGCCGCGATCTCCCGCAGCAAGGCCTCCAGCCGGTCCAGCACCACCGGATCGTCGTCGCGGAACTGGAACAGGATCTCCGCCCGCCCCGGAATGATGCTCGGCGCGCCGGGCTCGAGCGTGATCCGTCCCGTCGTCCACACCGAGCGCGGCCCGATCGCCTTGGGGAATTGCTGGTCGATATCGGCAAGGAGCTTCACCGCGGCCAGTCCCGCGTCCCGCCGGATGGCCATGCGCGTCGTGCCGGCGTGGTTCTGCATACCGTCGATGACGATCTTGAATTGCCAGATGGCGACGATCGAACGCACCACGCCGATCTGCAGCGCGTTCGCTTCCAGCCAGTCCCCTTGCTCGATGTGCGCTTCCAGATAGCCGATGTGCCGGCCCTTCTCGACCACCACGCGCGGCCGGCCCCCATACCCCGCCGCCGCCAGCGCATCGCGCAAACGTCGCCCGTCGGTCCGGTCGGTAGCCTTGTCCAGTTCCGCGTCCTTGATGTCGCCCACATAGCTGGCACTGCCGAGGAAGTTGCCGAAGTGCCCCTCCTCGTCGCACCACGCCGCCACCTCCACCGCGCCGGCGAAGTCGGGATTGGTGTTGATCACCCGCGCCGCTTCCAGTGCGTAGATCACGCCCAGCGGACCATCGAGCCACCCGGCCTCGTTCTGGCTTTCCAGATGCGACCCCGCCAACAGCTTCGGTCCATTCTTGCTGGAAACGCCCAGCACGTTGGCGATCCCGTCGATGGTCGGCGTAAGGCCCGCGCCGGGCAATGCCTCAGCCAGCCACTCGAGCGACTGCACATGCGGCGGCGACAACGTCGGCTTGTGCACGCCGGTTTTGAACGCGCCCATCCGGCGCAATGTCGTCAGATCGGCGATGACGCGCGCGCCATCGATCTTCGGGTCGGCAAACGTCGGCATGTCTCTCTCCGCGGTCTCAATCTGTGCGACCGCCATTTACGGATATGCCGCGCGACACAGCAACCGCTTGCAACGCCGAGGTCACCCGCGGTCGTGGCAGAGCACTCTTCGTTGTCGCGGCCATCGCCGCCGCACGCGCGCCATGTTTCGATCCACACCACGCCCCAAACACACTGCATGCAAACATCCGAGTGCTTGATCCGGATCGTTCGCTCATCTCCGGTCCCCCAGCCAGATTTTCCGAGCCCCTCTCTCCGCGCTCCGGATCAAGCCTCTCTCCGCACCCATCAATGCCCGTCGCACGCATCGATTTTGCGCGCAGAAATTCGCAGTTTCCGCAACGTCGCCGCGCGCGCGTGCAGTGTGGCGCATTTCCATCAGTGTGCGCGGCAAACGTACACGTTGTGCCGTTTCGGCAAAAAAAGAATCAATCCAACGTCTTAGGTCGTTGGACCGCCTGCAACAATTAACTTGTGATTAACCATCCGCAGACAACCGTAAAGTCATCGGCGGACCCGATTCGAGTGCGTCGATAAATTGGGCAACATGAAAAGGAAAACTCCCATGGCGAAGACCGTTGTGAAGACCAAAGCAAAGAAGGCTCCGGCGAAGCGTAAGGTGAAGGCCGTTGCAAGCGTCAAGCGCGCTGGCGCCGCTCGCCGTTCGACGAAGGTGAAGGCCACGCGCAAGCCGGCTGCTCGCAAGGCTGTCGTTGGCAAGACTGTTGCTGCCAAGACCGTCGTCGGCAAGACCACGCGCAAGGCCGCCAAGGTCTGAAGTGCGCACCCCGGGCTTTCATCCGGGGTGATGAGACAAAGCGGGTTTGGGCAAACCCGCCAAGGATCACCCGGCCGGGGTCGCGTTACACGCGATCGCCGGCCGAGCGCTTTTTAGGCACGCTTGCGATGACCGGCCAATCGTCAGACCCCAAGGCACGATGCCGAATGTCTGCAGTAGCCAGCGGCTCAGTCAAAAGCGCACCCGCATTGGCGACAGCGCACGAATCACCCGGCACTGATTCGGAGATTGGTTGGGAAATTCACAGCCGAAAATAGACGCCTAAGAGCCAGAGCGAAGATAAAAAGTAATCGAAGAAGATATAAAACGCTGGTTTCAAACGCTAAAATGTGGATTGAATGCAACACTTTCGGCATCAGAGTGAGAATTTCACCCGCGCAATCATTTTATCTGTCAACACCGAAATAAAAAAAGTGCATAGTTGACTTGTCCGAATGATTCGGACGTTTCCAAAGAGAGGGAAATCTCATGGCTAAGGCTGCTGCGAAGAAAAAGGTTGCTGCGAAGAAGGTTGCCAAGAAGGCTCCGGCCAAGAAGGCTGCTGCCAAGCGCCGTTGAACGGCTGGGTCGCGCGCTTCCGCCCTTTGATCTCGGCTGGGCACCGGGGCCAACGGGCAGAAGCGCTGCTCCCGCCAATCGACGCCAGTTCGGTATCCGAACGATCGAAACCCGAACTATCGAAACCGGAGATCGCTTCCAAGCGATGCTCCGGTTTTCGGTTTTCTGATCCCCTCTCCCCGTTCTTCAACGGGGAGAGGCTTAGGGTAGGGGCGGCAGCGACTCGTGGGGGGCGGCAGCGAGTCATTTGCCCTGCCCTCATGCCGCTGCAGACAACACCGTCCCGCACACCTCACTCGGCCATGTGGCACACCGCTTCGATGTTCTGCCCGTCCGGGTCGAGCACGAATGCGCCGTAGTAGTTGTCGTGGTAATGCGGCCGGAGCCCAGGCGCGCCGTTGTCGCTGCCGCCCGCCTTCATTGCCGCGTCATAGAACGCCCGCACGGCCTCGCGGGATTTCGCTGTGAACGCGAAATGCGCCTGCCCACCTTTCAGCGGCTTGCCCGCCCCGATCCAGAATTGCGGGTTCTTGCCCGCGCCGAACCCAGCCTGGCTCTTGCCGCCCGTCTCCTTCGAAGAGACCTCGATCACCAGATGATAGCCGAGCGGCTTCAGGACCATCGAATAGAACACCTTCGAGCGCTCATAGTCCGAAACCGGGATGCCAACGTGATCGAGCATTGCTGCCAACTCCAACCAAAATTCTGTGACGTGCCGCGCATCCTACCCAACGCGCCTCGCTCCACAAGCCGCCAAATACAGAGGCGCCCCGTGTCGACCACGAGGCGCCCCACAAGATCAAGCAGAAATGGCCGCGCTCAAACCCGCCGTTCCACCATCAGCTTCTTGAGTTCCGCAATCGCCTTGGCCGGGTTCAGCCCCTTCGGGCAGGTCTGCGAGCAGTTCAAAATGGTATGGCAGCGATAGAGGCGGAAGGGATCTTCCAGATTGTCCAAGCGCTCACCCGTGCCCTCGTCGCGGCTGTCGATCACCCAGCGATAGGCCTGCAGCAGCGCCGCCGGCCCCAGATAGCGGTCCGAATTCCACCAGTAGCTCGGGCACGACGTCGAACAGCACGCGCACAGGATGCATTCGTAGAGGCCGTCCAGCTTCTCGCGGTCGCTGTGCGCCTGCTTCCATTCCTTGGGCGGCGTCGGCGTCGCGGTCTTCAGCCACGGCTCCACCGACGCATGCTGCGCGTAGAAGTTGGTCAAGTCCGGCACCAGGTCCTTGACGACCTTCAGGTGCGGCAGCGGGTAGATCGTCACAGCGCCGCGCACGTCGTCGATGGACTTCAGGCACGCCAGCGTATTCGTCCCGTCGATGTTCATCGCGCATGAGCCGCAGATACCTTCCCGGCACGAGCGGCGGAACGTCAGTGTGCTATCGATCTCGCTCTTGATCTTGATCAGCGCGTCCAGCACCATCGGCCCGCACGTGCTGCGATCGACCCAGTACGAATCTGTGCGTGGATTGTTGGGATCGTCCGGGTTCCAGCGATAGATTTTGAACTGTTTCCAGTCCCCGGCCTTCTTGTCCGGTTTGTTCCAGGTCTTGCCCGTCTGAACCTTGGAATTACGGGGGAGGGACAGCTCGGCCATGGCAAGCATCTTCCGGTGGTGATGAGAGTTTTGTGCGGCGCACTGTGTTCATTCGCACCCCGGGTGTCAACGCCAAAGCCCGGAACTCGGGCTAAAGTCGAGGCGCGACAATTGCAAGCACCGCTCGCCCGCGCCAACACCTTCAGCCCTTGGGGTCCGCCGCCTTATGGAGCTTCAACTCCCGTACGGTTGCCACCAGGCTCTCCGCCACCGCAAGGCCCACTTCCGCCGTCGTCTTCAGGCTCGCGCGGTTGGCCAGCAATCCGCTCAGTTTCTCCTGCGCCGCGCCGAATTTGTAGAACAGTGCCTCCGGCGGATTGAGCTCTCCGTCCTCGATGGCATTCGTCATCTCGAAGCTCGCCTGCGTCGCCAGCACCAGCATCGTCGCCACGTCGTTCACCAGTTGCACGTAGATGTGCCCCTGCTGCGCATCCACCCGGCTGCCGAGCAGCCCGAACTTCATCGGCGCCCCGCTGGTGGCGCCCAGCAACCCAAACATCGGACTGTGCCGCATCACCCGCCGCAGGATTTCGGCCACCCCCAGGCAGCTCGTCTCCAGGTCGCGCAGGATCGCATCGATGCGCCGCTTCACTTTTGGCCGGTCGGTCGTGCGGTCCTCCGCCAGCCACGCCACCGCCGCGATCGACGCCACCGCGCCGAGCGCCGCCACGGCCGGCAATAGGATCGACAGCGGCTCCGGCGCCGCCCGTCTTTGGTCCGCAGGCTTCACGCCGCCCCCCACCACTTTTTTGGCCCCGCCGCTCGCCGGAGGTACCGATCCGCTTCCGCTGCGGCCCGCCTTGCCCGGAAGTGACGCTTCCGGCCCGCCCGGCGGGCTCTCCGGCGGCGGCGTTCTACGAAATATGGCCATTGGTCTGGCTTCTGGTCCAAGTTCGAGTGTCGCGCAGGTGGATGTGTCACAACCAGATGCCCAAACTACGGCATCAGGCGCCCGAGCTACAACCGACATGCCCCCTCGTGCAACCGCCATCGTACGCCGTTGCGGCAGCGGCAGGGTCACGCCTTCGCAGTTCCAACGGTCGCGCGCCGAGGATGCCATCGCCTCCGATCCGCGGAGCGATGGATCGTAGGGCGCAATAGGCGTTTCAGCCGTATTGCGCCGGGCGCGCACGAATCGTACGCGAATAGAAACGGGTGTCTGCGGCCGGTGCAATACGCGCGAAGAGCGCTATTGCACCCTACAGGCTCCGGGTGAGTGAGCGCCATCGGCGCGCAAGCCAACACATCGAGAGAACGCGAGCGAACTCAGCTCACTCGCCTTTTCCCCGTCAATACACCCGTGCCTTCGGCTTGATGTACTCCACCTCGTTGGTCATCGTGTAGGCGTGCACGGGGCGGTAATCGATCGTCACCGTCTTTTTGGCGTCGTCTGCGAACGCCAGCGTGTGCTTCATCCACTCTTTGTCGTCGCGGTTGGGGAAGTCCTCGCGCGCATGCGCCCCGCGGCTTTCCTGCCGGTTCGCCGCCGAATGCATGGTGACGGCCGCCTGCGCGATCAGGTTGTCATACTCCATCGCCTCGATCAGGTCCGAATTCCAGATCAACGACCGGTCCGCAATGCCGATGTCGTTGGAAACCGTCCACACCTCGTCGATCTTCTGCACGCCTTCCTTGAGCACCGGCCCGTCGCGGAACACCGCGCAGTTGGTCTGCATCGTCTTCTGCATGCGCAGCCGCAGCGAGGCCGTCGGCGCCGCGCCCTTCGCATGCCGGAACCGATCAAGGCGCGACAACGCGAGTTCGCCCGCATCCTTCGGCAATTCAGCCTGCGCCGCGCCCTTCTCGACCGTCTCCCCGCACTTCAATCCTGCCGCCCGGCCGAACACCACGAGATCGATCAGCGAATTCGAGCCGAGCCGGTTGGCGCCATGCACCGACACGCACGCCGCCTCCCCGATCGCCATCAGACCGGGCACGATCGTATCCGGATTGCCGCCCTTCAACGTCAGCACTTCGCCGTGATAGTTCGTCGGAATGCCACCCATGTTGTAGTGCACCGTCGGCAGCACCGGGATCGGTTGGCGACGAATATCCACGCCGGCAAAAATCTTCGCGCTTTCCGTGATGCCCGGCAGCCGTTCCGCCAGGATCTTCGGGTCGAGATGATCAAGATGCAGGAAAATATGGTCGCTTTCCTTGCCCACGCCACGGCCCTCGCGGATTTCCACCGTCATTGACCGCGAAACCACGTCGCGTGACGCGAGATCCTTCACGTGCGGCGCATACCGCTCCATGAACCGCTCACCCTTCGCATTGGTCAGATAGCCGCCTTCGCCGCGCGAGCCTTCGGTGATCAGCACGCCGGCGCCGTAAATGCCGGTGGGATGGAACTGCACGAACTCCATGTCCTGCAGCGGCAGGCCGGCGCGCAGCACCATCGCGTTGCCGTCGCCCGTGCACGTGTGCGCCGACGTGCACGAGAAGTACGCGCGTCCATATCCGCCCGTCGCCAGAATGGTTTTCTTGGCGCGGAAGCGGTGGATCGTCCCGTCGTCGAGGTTCATCGCCACGATGCCGCGGCATACCCCATCTTGGTCCATGATGAGGTCGATGGCGAAGTATTCGATGAAAAACTCCGCCGAATGACGCAGCGCCTGTCCATAAAGCGAATGCAGCATGGCATGCCCGGTGCGGTCGGCCGCGGCGCAGGTGCGCTGGGCGGGTCCGCCTTCGCCCATTTCTTTCGTCATGCCGCCGAACGGCCGCTGATAGATGCGGCCATCCTCCGTGCGGCTGAACGGCACGCCGTAGTGCTCAAGCTCGTAAACCGCGTCCGGCGCATTGCGGCAGAGGTACTCGATCGCATCCTGGTCGCCCAGCCAGTCGGCGCCCTTGACCGTGTC
>JANYHP010000506.1 GCA_025359005.1 Hyphomicrobiaceae bacterium
TGAATTTCTGCCCGATCCTTGGCCTGGTGCCTTGGCTCGCGCTCTCTGCGGGCACACCTATCGTCGTTTGCTCGCTCCATCGGAACGTTGGCTGGACATCCATGCGGCCGCCGAGGCAGGGACGCTGCCGCCGGCTGCCGCCTCGCTGCGGCGCCGATTTTCTGCTCAGATGTAAGGGCCGCTGCCGGGAGTGGGGTCGATTATTAGTGTTACAAAACGAATTGACACGCTTTATTTTTCGTAACACAAATCGCCGTCTGACAAAGAGGTGACGCCATGTACACGCAGGCCCTGAACGAAAAGCCGCCGTCAGACACCGCCATCAGCGCCGCCAAGGCACGACCCGAGGATGCGGCCAAGCTCGCCCGCTTCCAAGCTATCATCGACGCCGAAGAGAAGATCGAGCCCAACGACTGGATGCCGGACGGTTATCGTCGCACGCTGCAACGCCAGATCTCGCAACACGCCCATTCAGAAATCATCGGCATGCAGCCGGAGGGCAACTGGCTGACGCGTGCGCCGTCGCTCAAGCGCAAGGCGGCACTTCTCGCCAAGATCCAGGACGAAGCCGGACACGGCCACTATCTCTATTCGGCCGCCGAGACGCTGGGCATCAGCCGCGAGCAATACTACGAACAGTTACTCAGTGGCCGCGCCAAGTACTCCTCCATCTTCAACTATCCCACGCTCACTTGGGCCGATATGGGCGCAGTAGGCTGGCTGGTGGATGGCGCCGCCATCATGAACCAGATCCCGCTTTGCCGCTGTTCGTACGGCCCTTACGCGCGCGCCATGATCCGGGTCTGCAAAGAAGAGAGCTTCCACCAACGCCAGGGTTTCGAGATCATGCTCACGCTGTGTCGCGGCACGCCCGCGCAAAAGGCGATGGCGCAAGACGCGTTGGATCGCTTCTGGTGGCCGGTGCTGATGATGTTCGGCCCGTCAGACAAAGACAGTATGCATTCGGCCGACAGCGCCAAATGGAAAATCAAGCGCTTCTCCAACGATGAATTGCGTGAAAAGTTCATCGATGCCACGGTTCCGCAAGGCAAATTCCTCGGCCTCACGTTTCCAGACCCGCACCTGACTTTCAACGACACCACCGGTCATTGGGAGCACGGCCCGATCGATTGGAGCGAGTTCAAGCGCGTGCTTGCTGGCGACGGGCCTTGCAATCGCCAGCGCCTACGCAATCGCCGCACCTCCGAAGCTGACGGTACCTGGGTGCGGGAGGCCGCGCTTGCTTACGCCGAAAAGCGCCGTCAACGTCTGGCTGCCGCCAAAGTGGCCGCGGAATAAGTCGTCCCGATCGCCGGTGTATGCACGATGACCAGCACTATCAATCTTGCCGACAAGCTCTCGCAATTCGACGATCATTGGTCGCCGCGCGCTGTCGCGCAGTATAATGGCAATGACATCATGGTCGTGAAAGTCCGAGGCGAGTTCGTCTGGCACTCCCATGCCGACACCGACGACTTCTTCTTTGTCCTGAAGGGCAGTCTCGATATCGAAATGCGCGACAGGACGGTCACGCTGAACCCCGGTGAACTGTTCGTGGTGCCGCGGGGTGTCGAACACAGGCCCGTCGCGCGCGAAGAAGTACATCTTTTGCTGATCGAGCCTAGCGGCACGCCGAACACCGGCGATCCGAAAACGGCAGCCGCGCGAAAAGTCATCTAGCCCCGAGACGATACCACCATGACCGAAGCCGCCACGCCCCTCTGGGAAGTTTTCATTCGAAGCCGCTCCGGCCTCCCGCATAAGCATTGCGGCTCCGTGCACGCGCCGGACGCGACCATGGCGTTGCAGGCCGCCCGTGACGTCTACACGCGCCGTGGCGAGGCCGTGTCGCTCTGGATTGTGCCATCGTCGGCGATTGTGGCTTCGGATCCCGCCGACAAGGATGCCATGTTCGAGCCGACCGCTACGAAGATTTATCGCCATCCCACATTTTACGAGGTGCCGGAGGAGGTGGGCCACATGTAATCGTCCTTTTGCCACGCACGTGCTCCGGCAATACCGCGAACACATTCGAAGACTTTTCTGCCACCGAGTGCGCCCATGACGACGACACTGGCATCCACCATGCAGGCCGCCATCTTCGAACTCTCGCTCGCTCTTGGTGACGACGCGTTGGTGCTTGGCCATCGCCTCACCGAATGGTCGAGCCGTGCTCCAATGCTGGAGGAGGACATCGCACTTTCAAACCTCGGCCTCGATCTGATCGGGCAGGCGCGCCTCTTCTACACCTATGCCGGCGAGGTAGAAGGCAAGGGCCGCCGCGAGGATGATCTAGCCTACTTTCGAGACGCCGCTGCCTATCGCAACTTACTGATCGTCGAACTCGAAATCGGCGACTTTGCCCACACGATCGCGCGCCAATTTCTATATGCGGCGTTCGTGCACCCTTACTTCCAGGCGCTGGCTAAATCTGGTGACGCGCGCCTCGCCGAAATTGCCGCCAAGGCCGTCAAGGAGATGGCCTATCATCTGCGCCACGCGTCGGAATGGATGATCCGCCTCGGCGACGGCACTGCCGAAAGCAAACGCCGCGTTACCAGTGCGCTCGACGATTTGTGGGGCTACACGGACGAGATGTTCGAAGTGATGCCGGGCGAGCGTGCTCTGATCGCGGCCGGCAATGCTCCGGATCGCACGGCAATAAAGCCAAAGTGGGCGGCCACTGTCGATGCGGTGTTGCGAGAGGCAACTCTCACGCGTCCCGCTGATCGCGGGATGCAGAGTGGCGGCCGACAGGGGCGCCACACCGAAGCGCTGGACCACATGCTCGCCGAAATGCAGGTGCTCGCCCGCCAGCATCCGGGGGCCACATGGTAGCTGTCGAGCTCGGCCAGGACGACGATCTCGCGCGGGCTGCTGTCGTGGCTGCAGCGGTTCTCGATCCGGAAATACCTGTCATCACGCTGGAGGATCTCGGTGTCTTCCGTGGAGCGGTTCGTCGTCAGGGCCGCGTCATCGTCACGCTGACGCCCACCTATACCGGATGCCCCGCCACCGCCGCTATCCAGTTCGCGGTTGAAGCAGCACTCCTGAAGGCTGGTCTTGCCGACGCACGCGTCGAGACCGTGCTGTCGCCACCCTGGACCACGGACGACATCACTGAAGCGGGCCGCGCAAAACTTCTGGCCTATGGCATCGCGCCGCCCAACCAATCTACGCCGCACGGCTTGTTCGCCGAAGATGCCGTAGCTTGCCCGAGATGTGGCGCAACCACCACAACGAAGCTGTCCGAGTTCGGCTCGACTGCATGCAAGGCGCTGTGGCGCTGTGATGCTTGCCGCGAGCCGTTCGATTATTTCAAGTGTCACCGCTGATCATGACCGACGTATTTCACACACTCACTGTCGCGTCCGTTCGCCGCCTCGCCGGCGATGCCCTCGAAATCGTCTTTGCCGTGCCCGACGCAGCGGCGCGCTTTTTCGCCTATACGCCAGGGCAGCACATGGCTGTTCGCGCCACCATCGGCGGTGCCGTCCAACAGCGCACGTATTCCATTTGCAGCGGCAGCAACGGCCCTTTGCGCATCGGCATCAAGCGTATTCCTGCCGGCGTTTTCTCGACGTGGGCCAATGCCTCGATCACCCCAGGCGCCACGCTCGAGGTCGCGACGCCGCAAGGTCGCTTCACGCTGCCAAAGACTGACGGTGCGGCGCGCCACCTGCTGATGATCGCTGGCGGGGCCGGCATCACGCCCATCCTTGGCATGACAATCGAGGCACTCGAGACCGAGTCATCGACGCGTGTCACCTTGCTCTACGGCACACGAACACTGGCTACCGCCATGTTCCTCGACGACCTGGAGGATCTGAAGGATCGATTTCCGTCGCGTCTGGACGTCGTGCACGTCTTATCCGGCAACGGACAAAGTGAAAGCGACCTGCTGCAAGGCCGTTTGACCGGCGATAAGTTGACGGCGATCGCAGCCCGCCGTATCGAAGTCGGCACTGTCACACGTGCCTTTCTGTGCGGACCCGGCAGCTTCATCAAGGAAACGCGCAATGCGCTGTTCGACCTTGGCCTCGCCCGCGATGCGGTTCATCACGAGTTCTTCGCTAGCCGCACCTCAGGACCAATGCCGGCGTCGAACCCCATCACGGCGCCCGCATCGCTGGTCGCCGCGCCGGCTGCGGGCGGTGTCGAAGCCGTCGCGATCCTCGACGGAAAGCGCCACACGTTTACCATCGAGCCGGGCCAGCACGTCCTTGAGGCGGCGTTGATTGCAGGCATCAAGGCGCCGTACTCATGCACTGGCGGCATGTGCTCGACTTGCCGCGCGCGCATCGTTGACGGCCATGCAACCATGGCCGTCAATTACAGCCTGGAGCCCTGGGAAATAGAACGCGGTTTCACGCTCACCTGTCAGGCCGTACCGACGTCCCCCAGCCTCGTCATCGACTATGATGCGATGTAGCCTCCGTCAGGCTATGCAGGTTGGCGCTCGCGTGATCGTGCGGTATGCCCGCGCGCGCATTCGCGGTAACGCTAGCGCCGCACGCTCCGACAACATCAGTCCCCAGCAGAGCGCCATCAACAGATGGAAATGGCGCCAATGGTCGAGGTCGATGACGAAGCCTTCCAACGCGTGTGCAACGAACACAGCGTAGACAACGAGAAACAGCCCCTGGGTTGCGCCTCCCACGAACGCGTGTCGGGCACCAAATGCTACGGTCGCGCTGACCAACGCGACGAACATGAGGCCACCAAGCCAGCCCGCATTCATGAACATCGTCAGGTAGACGTTGTGCGCCTCTTCGAGATGATAGAAGCCGTCGAACTGCTGGGCCCCCAATCCGAACGGATGCGACAGGATCAGCTGCTTGGCTTTTTCCTGCCCGCCGAACCGGCCTTCCGGGCCTTCATCGTAACTTTGCGTCAACGCCGCGCGCTCTGAGAAGAGGTCTGCGACAGCATCAAATTGAAGCGCCACGGCAACCAACGCGATGGCCGCAAACACAACAGCGCCCGCACCGACAGCAAGCCTTATCCGGTCCCTGGACGTCGCCGCTGTTACGAACGCGAGATAGGTATAAAGAAGAGCCGCCATCGCGAGATTGAACCAGGCGCCACGGCTAAAACTCAGCAAGACACCGAGTGTGAGCAGCACCAGACCGCCCAGAGAAGCTGCGAATTTTACGCCGCGCGCGGCTCGCAATGTGTGCAACAGCATGATGGCCGGTAGCACCAGAAAAGCGCCGAATACATTGGGATCCTTGAACGTGCCGGAGGCGCGGCCGTAGATTGTAAAGATGTCGTTGGCACCGGGAAACAGCCCCATATAGCCGATGATCCCGGCCGTTGTCGCGATCACTCCGGCGAGGCAGGTTCCCTGGAGAATTAGGCGCGTATGACGTTCCGGCGCCTTCAGAACGAACGCCGTCAGCAGCAACGAAATTACCACGAGAAACAGCGTAACAGTCGTGTGCGTCGCCGCGCGCGCCTGATCGATCGCGGCAAGAGTTGCGGCGAATGAACACCCTACCGGCACCAACAGCATAGCGGCATAGGCGAGATACGCGCGAGACCACAGGACGAGGCCCATAGCCGGCAGTAGTATCAGCAAACCCAGCCCAAGAACGTCGAAGGGTGCCGGCTCAGTGAACACGACAGCGCCGCCCACCATCGTCAGGCCGACGCCACCAAGCGCGACCTTGTGTGCCAAACTGTCCGTCGCGAGCGTGCTCGACGCAGCCGTTTGCGCCTCACTCTTCGTCATGACGACGCGCTTGTTCGCGCAGGACACACGCATCAGTATGCGTTCCTTGCCGCGATCAGTGATCCCGGCGTCTTGGCAATAATCGCAATGTCGAAGGCGATCGACCATCGCTTGATATAGTCGAGATCGTAGGCAACGCGCTGGCGGATCTTTTCTTCGGTATCGGTTTCGCCGCGCCAGCCGTTGACCTGCGCCCAGCCAGTCATGCCCGGCTTGACGTTGTGGCGCGCGAAGTAGGCATCGACGACTTCTGGATAGAGTTGCCCCGCGGCCTTGGCCTGCACAGCGTGCGGGCGAGGCCCGACAAGCGACAGGTTACCCGCCAGAACGTTGAACAATTGCGGCAATTCATCGAGGCTGGTCTTGCGGATGACGCGGCCAACGCGTGTGACCCGCGGATCCTGCTTCGTCACCAATGTTTGCGCATTGACGTCGGCACGGTCTGCATACATGGAACGGAACTTGTAGACCTCGATCAATTCGTTATTGAAGCCGTAGCGCTTTTGCCTAAAGAGCGCTGGCCCCTTGCTTTCCAGGCGCACAAACAGGGCGACCAACGCCATCACGGGCGCCAAGATCACCAGCGCCGCTAAGGCAATCACAAGGTCGAGAACGCGCTTGGCGATGGCATTCCAACCCGCGATGGGCCGGTCGGCCAAATCAATCATCGGCACCGAACCGACATAGGAATAGGCCCCAGGAGCAAGTTGCAACTTCGATGCGGTTGCAGCAAGCCGCACGTCGACCGGCAGGTCGGACAGACGCTTCACCAGCATTGTGACCCGCTCTTCTGCAGCCATCGGCAATGCGAGAATGACCACATCGACCGCATGCATACGCACATAAGCCTTCAGCGCATCGATATCGCCCAGGTGCGGCACGTCTGCTGTGGTTGCTGCAGCACGCTCGTCTGATCGATCGTCAAACAGTCCACAAACCGTCACGTCGGCCGTCGGATCTTCGGCAAGGGCGCGAACCAAGGTCTCACCATGGCCGGCACCGCCATAGACAATCGCCGTGCGCTTCATATAGCTGGTGCGATGAAAGGTTGTGGCAACCGCTGCGGCACAAGCACGGACGCACAGAACGCCGGTGACCGCAATTGCGAACCATAGTGTTGCGATCGAAAGACCGGTGGCACCTCCGGCAATGGACCACGTGAAGCCGGCGCCGAGGGCCATCACGGTGGTCAACTCGACCACGCGAGTGCCGGCGGAGGTGTTGGCGTTTGCGATTGATCTGTTCAGCATAAACCTGTGACCTGAAAAGGCGAGAGCGGGTGTCTTGCCAAGCCGGAAGCAGGCTTCATGCCATTTTGGCACCGTGTTAACGATTGCGTCATCTCGGACGGGGCACCGCAGATGCTTGCCCTTACAAATCTTGCACCTTCAAGCGGCTTTGCGAGTCGCTGCTCTTGCGCCGTAAAATTCCATGACGCCCTCCACCATTGCTGAAACGCTAAATGTTTGGCGCACAGAGTCCTTCAAAGCCGCTGCATTGGCCCGGATAACGGCCGGGAAGTCCAGGTGACGTACTATAGCGGCTGCAAGCGCGCCGACGTCACCAGGTGCCAACAGGGGGCCGTATGGTTGTGCTATAATTTCAGGTATGCCGCCGACATTGGTTGCGATCACCGGCACGCTACCGGCGATCGCCTCGAGCACGACATAAGGCAGGCTTTCGGCGCGCGACGGCACCAGCAACGTGCGCCCCAAAGTGAACGCTTCACGCGCGCGCATGGCGCCGGCAAAGGTGACACACGTGTCCAGGTCCAGCGCTGCGGCCTCGGCCTTGAATGCTGCCGCATCCGGCCCGTCGCCGACGATCACGGCGCGAACGGTCCGCGTGCGATTAATTTTTGCCAAGGCCTCAAGCGCGACGTCGACGCCTTTCAAGCGACGCAACTCCCCTACAAAGACAAAGTCGGCTGCATCAGCCGCTGGCATAACAGGCTCGAACTCGGCAGGCGTCAGTCCGTTGGTCACGACCTTCGTGGCACAACCCGGTGTGCCGAATTGACTCATATATTTATTGGCGGCAAAGCGGCTCTCGAACAAAATCCCATCTGTAAAGGACACCAGCCGCCGCTCAAGTGCACCATACAAGACGCCCCGAGCTGTCGTCGGCGCAAAGTGCAACGTGCCACCGTGGGGCGTATAGTAGCAACGGGTCGCTGCGTCCGCGTTCCGAAGCGCGCGCGCGGCCAGCCGCGCATAGG
>JANYHP010000533.1 GCA_025359005.1 Hyphomicrobiaceae bacterium
GGTGGGCGTGGCTCCGTTGGTGGTCATAGCTCAATTGGTGGCGGTGGCGCGGGCGCTGCCAACTTTTAACAGGGAGTGGACCCAGCAACAAAGACGCAGACGGCACGGAGATGCTGTCTCCGTGCCGAACAGATCGTGCGATAGGCCAGCGCAGTTCAGCGGCCGCGCTCAATAGGATTTTGAGGCTTCCGCTTTGGTCTGGCCGCGGGCTTCACGTACCCAATTGGTGGCGGCCATGGCGAGGACGCGGATGTCGTTGAGCAGCGTGCAGTACTGATAGCCGTCGGCGAACCGCTTGTGGGCCGTCTTGGGCCCGTCGGTGTGAGAGCCCGCGATCTTGCCGGCGGCGCGGGCCTTGGTGACGATCGTTTTCATGGCGGCGACGACTTCGGCATCGGTGGGGTCGAGGGTTGCAGGCTTGCCGAGGCTCAAGGCGAGATCGGTCGGGCCGACGTAAACGCCATCGAGGCCTTTGACGGACAGGATGGCGTCGAGGTTCTTCATGGCCTCGCGCGTTTCGATCATGGCGAACAACTGTACCTCGTCATTGGCGCGGCTTTGATAGTCGGCGCCGGCCACCTGGGAGGCACGGAAGGGGCCATTGGACCGGTTGCCATGCGGCGGGTAACGGCCAGCGGCGACGAAGGCCTCAGCCTCAGCCTTGGTGTTGACCATCGGGCAGATGATGCCCCAGGCGCCGGCGTCGAGGACGCGCATGATGACGCTCGGTTCATTCCAAGGAACGCGGACCATGGACGTGACATTGTTGAGCTGGATGGCCTGCAGCAAGGGGATGAGGTCGTTGATGTCGGACGCGCCGTGCTGCATGTCGATGGTCACGCTGTCCCAGCCGCACGATGCATAGGTTTCGGCCTGAAAACTGTTCGGAACGGCGATCCAGCCATTCAGGCATTGCGTGCCGCTCGCTAGTTTCTTCTTGAGTTCGTTGGTGCGCATCTTCGGAATCTTTCGGTTAGTTTGATCGGGAGCGTTCAGTGAATATCGTCTTGCTGGGAGAAGGCCTCGCGAAGCTTGGCGACGGTAAACCCGGGCTTGCGGGCCATATCAAGAATCACGGCTTCCTTACGGGCGAGGAGATCGCAGGCGGCGGGAATTTTGGCGGCGACCGCTTCGGGGATCACGACGGCGCCGTGGCGGTCGGCGTGGATCAGGTCGCCGGATCGGACCAACATGCCGGCGACGCGGACTTCCTGGCCGAAGCTGGCGAGATGAACATGGGCGTGGCTCGGCGCAATGGAGCCGGCAAGCGCCTGGAAGCCCGGTGCCCATTGGGGAATGTCACGGATACAGCCATCGGTGACGACGCCTTGCAGGCCGAGCGCCTTGTGGACGGTCGATTGGACCTCGCCCCAGAAGGCGCCGAAGCCGATGTCGCCACCATCGAGGTCCTGGATGACGCAAATGCCCGGAGTGGGGCTCGAGGCCATGTACTCGTAGTAGTTGATGCGCTGGTCGCGGGCTTTCGGGCCGGTCAATTCATGGGCGTGGGTGGCGCGGATCGTGGCCGTCTTTGCGAAGCCGACAATCGGTGGGAGGTCGGGGAAGGGGCACACGAGGGGGCGGACGGTGAAGCCCGTGGCGCGGCGCTCGGGGGCGACGATTTCCAGAGCATTGCAGATGGTCGGCGTGTCGAACGTGCGGAGCGTCTGCAACAGTTTTGGATCAAGCATCTCTTGGCCTTTCAGGTCGGGTGTGAGTTTCGGTTTCAGTGAGACGCTTCGGCGATCCGGGTCTCGCTGAGACCGACGGATCTGGCGGTGGCAACAATGGCGGCCCAGGTGTCGTCGGGTAACGGCAATCCGTTGGCGCCGCGCTCGGCCCGCATGCGCGTTTCGGGTTCGCCAGGGACGAGTACTTCGACGCCTTCGGTCACCGGACGCGAGGCTTTGACGTGGCGGGTGTACTTGGCAACATCGACGGGGAAGAAGCCTTCAGGATCGATGCGGGCGGGGTCGACGTAAAACGACAACATGCCGTTGGCAAAGCGGCGGCCTTCCTCGGTGGCGCCGGTGCCGGTCAGAGAGCCGCCGAGCAATTCGCACATGAATGCGAGACCGGATCCCTTGTGGTCGCCGAAAGCGCGAATAGCGCCTTCGCCTTGCCGATAGTCGCGCGGGCCGGAGGCGGTGTAGTCGCCGTAGAGCACGTGAGGATCGTTGCTCATTTTGCCGTCGGGTCTCACGAGCGCGTCGGCAGGGATTTTCTTGCCGCCGAAGCTGGCGTTCAGCACCTTGCCTTCAGCGACGATGGAGGTTGCGAAATCGAGAATGAGCGGTGGCTCGGCTGGGCGCGGGACTCCTACGCAATACGGTGCGGTCGAGAAGCGGCGGTCGACGCCACCGAACGGCGCCACGAGTGATGAGCCTGCAGCGTTGACGAAATGCACGGAGACGAGGCCCGCGGCCGCGGCCATTTCAGCCCAATCGCCGACGCGACCGATATGGCCGGCGTTGCGGAGCGCAACCATCGACAGGCCCATGGCGCGGCATTTGGCGAGGCCGATTTCGACCGCTTGCGGTGCAACTGTCTGGCCAAAGCCATGGAGGCCGTCCACGACTGCATAAACCGGTGATTCCGTTACGATCCTTGCCGTACGATCGGCGACGAAGATGCCATCTTTGAGCCATTGGACATAGCGGGGGATGCGTTGCACACCGTGGCTGTCG
>JANYHP010000535.1 GCA_025359005.1 Hyphomicrobiaceae bacterium
GCTAATTATGGCCGTGCATCGTGTAGCGCAGAAGAGTCTGCCGCTGTTGCTCGTGGGTGCAGGGCTCCCTCAACTCGTTGGGCAAATGGGTGCGTCGAAGTCCTACGCTGAGAGACTCTTCAATTTTCCCAAAATCGGACCGCTCATGCCCGAAGACGCCCGGGCAGCCATAGTAGACCCGGCGATTCGCGAAGGCGTGAGCTATACAGAGGGCGCAATAAGCGAGATTCTCACCGTTACGGAAGGATATCCCTATTTCCTTCAGGAGTGGGCTTATCACGCTTGGAACGCAGCAGATAAGTCTCCCATCCGAGAAGGTGACGCACGGTCCGCAACGTCCGAAGCCACGTCAAGTCTCGACGAAAGTTTCTTCCGCGTTCGCTTCGATAGGTTGACGCCACGGGAGAAGGACTACCTAAGAGCGATGGCTGAGCTGGGACCCGGGCCCCATAGATCTGGCGACATTGCCGAGCAATTGGGCGTGCTTGTTGAAAGTAGTGCTCCGCTTCGCAGTGGATTGATTCGAAAAGGCATGATCTTCAGCCCGCAGCATGGCGACACTGCATTTACGGTGCCGCTTTTCGATCAATACATGAAACGCGTTATGCCAAAAATGCCCAAGAAGAGCCGAAAAAGCAAACAGTAACCCTCACCCCGCCCCCACCGCACCGAGCTGCTTCAAAAACCATCCGAACCGCATCGCGCCTTCCGGCCATGGGCCGTGGCCCGATGCGGTGTTGATGTGGCCCACCTCGCCCGCGTCGACCAATGTCGAGCCCCAGTCGAGCGCCATGTCGCCGGCATCGGCATAGTCGCAATGGGCATCATTTCTGCTGGCGACGAGCAACGAAGGAAACGGCAGCGGATCGCGCGGCAACGGCGCAAACGCCGGGTCCATGCCGGGGATTTCCACCACCGCCCGCTCCGACGCCGGCGCCACCAGAAACGCGCCCACCACGCGGCCAGCCGCAAACCGTGGCGCCGCGTGCGCCACCGTCGCCACCCCGCACGAGTGCGCGATCAGCACGACTGGCTTGCTGCACAGAGCCACCGCATCGACCAGCGCGCCCGTCCACAGCGCCTTGTCAGGTCGCTCCCAATCGGCCTGTTCGACGCGCCGTGCCGTCGTCAGCCGCGATTGCCAGCGCGTCTGCCAATGATCCGGCCCCGAATTGGTCCAGCCCGGAATGATCAGGATATCGACGTCGACCGTGCGCATGAAAGCCTCTGGTGTTCCGGCACAAACATAAAATTTCCATTTCTTTCGTCATGCTGGCGCAGGCCGGCACCCACTCCAAAAATGATTTTATTCTGGGAGCTGTCGTGGGTCCCGGCACCAGCCGATATGACGAGTGCAGTGGGCGTCAACTAATCACTGAAAATGCGCCAGACAAAGCAACGTGTGCCCCGTCACTGCCAGCGCACCGCGACGTCGTCAACGCGCAGCCACGGCCGGCCGCGCCGTCATCGCGATAAACATCGCCAGCAGCGCCAGCGCGACCATCAGGAACGCCGCGCCCACGTCGAACGCCATCGCCGCGCGACCGGCAACGGTCGAAGCCCGCCCCGCCACCCACGGCCCCGCCGCCTGCACCAAATAGAACATCGTGAAAAACAACCCCATGCCGACGGCGCGCGTCTGTGGTGCCAGCACCCGTGACGGCAGGCTCATGATCGGCCCCACCGCCAGCCCGCCCAGCAGCCCGAGCACGACAAACACCGCCATCACCGCGTCCGTCCGCGTCGCCACCAAGAGCGCCGCGGCAAAAGCGAGGCAACTGCCGATCAGCACGGCGAGCGGGCGCCCGCTCCGATCCGCCAGCACGCCCCCCAACGGCACCGAGACGACCACCAGCCACAACACGATGCTCGTGGCGGAGCTCGCTGCAGCCAGCGTCCATCCCCGTTCGGTCAGCATCAGCGGGCCGAACCCGAACACCACGCCGAAGGCTGCATTGAACAATCCCCAGATGAGCCCGGCCACCAGCACAGCGTTGCGTGCCGCACCCTCCGGCCAGCCGCTCGCCGTCGTCGGTGCCATCGTCACCCCGTGTGGTGACCTGTAGAGCGCGACGAGCGCAGTCAGCCCCACCGCCAGCGCCGCAGCGACCAGCAGGTTCACGCCGGCAAGCCCCGCTTCCGCCGCCAGCTTCGGGAACAACAACAACCCCATCGCAATGCCGAACGGCCACGAGTTGACGAAGATCCCCATCGCCGTCGCGATCTCGCGCCCTGCGAACCAGTCGGTGACCATTTTCGCCATCGCCACATTCAGCGCCACCGCGCCAGCGCCCGCCAGCAGCCGTGCCGTGATCTGCATCGCCCAGCCGCCGGGCCAAGCGGTTGCTGGCCAAAGCATCAGCAGCGATCCCGCCAGCATCAGCAGAAGTCCGACCGCCACCACGGCCCTGTCGCCGAACCGTCGACCGAGCCCTCCTCCCGGCAGCGCCAATGCAATCCCCGGCGCATGATAAAGCCCGATCAGCAGCCCGATGTCGGCGACGCTCACGCCGAACGTGGCGATATACAGCGGTGCCAGCGCCGGCACCGTCTGGAATTGAAATCCCATGCCTGACCGCACCAGGAACAGCAGCGCCAGAATTACCCACCGGTTGCCCATCCGCGTCATCCCAAAAAAATCAATCCGCAACAAAACTTTGCGTCACCTATAATCTTTTTTTGCCCCTGAAGCCTTAAACCTCACCCCATCCCCCGATCCCGTCGCCGCGCGCCGATCAGCAGCAGCGGCGCCAGCAGTCTGGCCACCCCCTGCATGCGGATCGGTTCCGGCTCCGTGAACGGCAGCGCCAGCTCCGCCCGCGATGCGCCGAGAATACCGCGCGCAAACTCTCGCCCGATAGCCACCGCCAGTGCCACGCCGCGCCCGTTGCAGCCCGTCCACCCGTACGCATCCGGCCCCAGCATATGCACATGCGGCATGAAATCCTGCGTCATGCCGACAGTGCCGTTCCACACAGGCTCAAATACCAGCCCGCCCGGCACCTCAGAAAGAGCCGGAAACATCTCCAGCAGTCGCGGCCGCAGCAGCGCCCGCAATCGCTCGGCGCCACGGCCCTCCCCGATCAGCGCCCCGCCCGTCACCAGCCGGTGTCGTGCGTCGTAGCGGGCAAACCGCAGCTCCGCCCGCGTATCCGACAGCGCGCTCCGCTGCGGCAGCACCCGGCGGCGGATCTCCTCGGGGATCGGCTGCGTTGCCGTTTGCCACGACGTCATTGGAATGATTTCGCGCACCATCTTCGGCGCCAGCCGATCTGAAAAGTCAGCGCTCGCCGCGTTGGTCGCCAGCACGAGGGCCCGCGCATCGACGCGGCCTTCAGCGGTCGTCACCACCCATCGCGACCCGGCGCGGCTGTAGGCCAGCGCCGGCGTGCCACCATAGATCGTCGCGCCCCGGTCGGTGGCGGCCCGCGCCATACCGCGCGCCAGCGACAGCGGATTGACATGCCCACCCGACGGCGCCCACCAGCCCCCATGCCACGCCCGCGACCCGACTTTGGCCGCCATCGCATCCGCGTCCAGCAATTCGACTTTGGCGCCGGCCTTCGTCCATTGCGCCACCCGTGCTTCCGCCAGTCGCATCCGGTCGGGCGCATGCGCCGGCTGCACCCACCCGGTCTGCTCGGCCTCCGCCATGATGCGTTCTTCCGCGATCAGGTCGAATAGCCCCTGCGCACTGTCGCGGATCAGCCCCACGAACCGCTCGCCGGCCGCCCGGTGCTTAGCGACGATTGCCTCCGGATCGGCGCGTGACAATGTGGGGATAACCTGCCCGTTATTGCGCCCCGACGCCCCCCATCCCGGTTCTTTGGCCTCCACCACCACCGTGGCCAGCCCCGCGCGCCGCAGATGCAGCGCCGCCGACAGGCCGGTGAAGCCCGCTCCGATCACCACCACGTCCGCACTTTTCACCGACGTCAACGCCGGATAATCGCCCGCCGCCTTCGATACCTGCGCCCACAGCGTCTCCGCGCCCGCCGTCTCCGATCTCATACCAGCCATGCCCGCCCACTCCTGCTGCGTCCGTCGCCTCGTCCTGCGACAGCTAAAGCGCGATCGGAAAAGTGTGAAGCGGTTTTCCGACTAATCGCGCGTCAACAGTCAAGCGCGATCGGAAAAGTGTGAAGCGGTTTTCCGACTAATCGCGCGTCAACAGTCAAGCGCG
>JANYHP010000542.1 GCA_025359005.1 Hyphomicrobiaceae bacterium
TCCGCCACGAATACCGCCGACGCGTCGAGATCGAGCCGGGCCACGTCAGCCTCTGATACATAGCCCCGAATGACACGGCGCTTTCCGCCGAGAATCAGCGCCACGGCATCCGGCCGTTGCAACCAACGCGCTGGTTGCAGATGCGGGTCAAGCTCGACCACGACACCATCAACGGGCGCGACCATCCGCAGCTCATTCTGTTCCGCTTGCAGGCCCGCAAGCCGGCTTACCAGCGCGGCCGCAGTCTGCTCGAGCACAAGCGTTTGTGCGCGCTCCTCCATGTCGGCGGGCCGCCGCTCGAGCCATTGTCGTGTTTGGTTCAGCTTGAGCCGCGCCAGCGCGATTTCCCGGTCGAGGTCGGGAGCAACGAGGGCAACAATCAACGCACCCCGCTGAACCCAACTGCCACGCACGGCACCGGTCTCCGACACGTAGGCCGCACGCTTGGGAAAGAGTAGCGCCTGCTCTGCGTCCTCGAGGATCGCGGGAATATCGACGCGTGTCGACCATGGCAGCAGAAAAACGGCCATGCCGCAGCCGACCAGGGCGAGTGTGACAAGCGACCGTTTGGTCCTGGCGATCGCTGCGCGCATTTTCCACCATTCCCGAGCTACGCGCCACATCGGCAACGCGATGAAGAAGACGATCTCGATCACAAAAAGGACGATACCGAGCAGCTTGAACGCCATATGATAGACGAGCACCGCGATGCCGGTGAACACGATCAACCGGTAAAACCAGATGCCCCAGGCATAGACTATCAGGCCGACCATCAAGCGGGGCGGGAAGCGCTCGGGCGGCGGCGAACATAGCCGAAACAGCCACTCGCGCATTTTCCAGCGGCCGAGAGCGAACGACCGCGACTGCAGATTTTCCACACCCATGAGATCGGACAGAATGTAATAGCCGTCGAACCGCATGAACGGGCTCAGATTCAACCCAAGGCTCAGCAGCAGGCTGGTGGTCGCAAGCATCGCCATCAGAGCCTTCACCGGGCCCTCCGGCAACAGCACCCATGCTAGCAACGCGAGGCACGCGATGCACAGTTCCACGATCATGCCTGCCGCATCGATCAAGATGCGCTGCCGCCGTGACGATAGTTTCCCGGCATCCGTCACGTCCGTGTAAAGCATCGGCACCATGACGATGAAGCAGATGCCCATCGACGGCACGCGGCACCCGTAGCGCACAGCCGTCATGGCATGGCCAAGCTCATGCAACGATTTGACGATGGCAATGGCAATCACGAACAACAGGCTGGCTTGCAACGAGAACAGCTCAGGCAATTCCGCAAGAAGTCGCTCCCATTCGCGCCCCGCGAGGTGAAGCCCAAGGCAACCGCAAAGGGCCACGGCGACGAAGAAACTCCGCGTAAAAAACAGCGCAAGCCACGGTGTGAGCGCAACGAGCGCATGTTCCGGCTTAAACAGCGGCAGCTTCACAAACAGGTAATTGTGCACCGCCCACATGACCCAGCCGTGCCGTTGGGCCTCGCCCGCGGCGGCCCGCGCGCGCCAGTCCTGCTCGTCGAGCGGATCAGTCAACTCGTTGGCTTTCAACCAGCGACAAAAAGCGTCGATACCCTCGATCGTTATAACGTTTCCGAAGTAGGCGTCGCAGGCGCCACGCAGCTCGTCCGCCGTCACACACTCAGACCAAACGCGGATCATCGATGCGGCGACGGAATCCAGACGGAAATACTTGCACCGCAACGGATCGTACATCGTGCATGTGGCACCCGACCCCGCTCCGACGATCTGGAGATCAGCGCGCAGCTTTGGCAACGACGGCGGCGGTTTGCCATCAAGCATCGCTCACAGCCCAAGATACTGGCGGGCCGACGCCAGCGGCCGGCGCAACAGGAAGATGCCGAGCAGCGTGCGCTCACCGTAAATCTGCGCGGTGCCCCGAAGTCCAATGCGCGGCGGCCTTTCGTCATCGTCTAACCGCGCGTATGTTTTGAAAGCAAGCACGTCGCCATCACCCAGCCGGGCCTTGTAGTCCGAACGCACGATCCGCCCGCTTCTTGGCGCCAAAGGGTCGATATCGAGGAACAACTTCACGCGTCCATCCGAGACGAGGGCGGCCGCATCCGGCATTGCGACGTCGACGCGCACCTCGACAGCAGCCTTATCAGCAACCTCCATGATCCGCTCACCGGTCGCGACC
>JANYHP010000566.1 GCA_025359005.1 Hyphomicrobiaceae bacterium
GGATGGCATCTGTCAGGAAGTTTGCAGCTAGCTTCAAACTGGCAATGGGCTGGCAATGGGCTGGCACTGGGCAGGCAATGGGCAGGCAATGGGCCGGCAAGGTGCTGGCCTGAGATAACAGGCGAGCTTCAGCCCAAATCCAACGGCACGAATGCTGCCATCATACGGAAGGCAGCTTGATAGCGTGCATTCGGGGCAATGGTGCACGACGGTGTGGCCTTAGCCGTTGGCGATAGCCAACAGCACATCGGCATGGCATGGCTCGCCGTCACAAGGGCACCAGCAGGCGAGATTCTTGCCGCGCAGCTTGGCACGTATCGCAGACAGCAGATGCGGACGGGCGCGAATGTGCTTGCGGAAGGCATCGACGGCCTCGGCTCTGGTCAAGGTGTTGCCCTGCCCGACCTTGTACGGATTGCCGAACGGCGTTGGCCTTCCGACATAGGCACAGGTTAGGCCATTGGGCGAGCGCATGCGCTTCCCTTTCACATACTGGATGCGGGCGGGTTGGATGGAAAAAATGGCGGCTGGCATGATGGTGCGTCCTTTGTTGTGGGTTGTCAGTGGGGTGTGTCTTTATAGGGCTGCGAGCGTCGCTTCTGAGGCGACGGCAGCGGCAAAGCGCTTTGCAAGATGTGCCTTGGCCGCTGCCAGCGTGGCGGCTTGACCGAGGAAGCCGTCGTTGCCGAAATCCTCCGCCGTAAAACAAAGCCATCGCTGCCCGTCGCGCTCGATATAGCCAAGGATGCAGTCATCGCCTGTGACCAGTTGCCAGCAACCGGTGCTTGGCTTCCACGAGAGCGCACGGCGCATGACGAATGTGCCGCCCCGTGCAGGAATGGCGGTGAGCGTAAAGTCAAAGCCATCGCCGTCTTGGTGGGGGAAGGCCACGCCGATTTCAGTCCACGATTGCTGACCGTTCTTGAGCTTGGCAACGCTGTAGAGCTTGTGGTTGGGCGTGGTCTTTGTTGCTTTTTGTGTTGTCGTCATATCCGGTTCTCCATCGTGTTATTTGTGCGAGCTAGCGAAGCGCGCCTCGCATAAATGACATGGTGGAACTCTTGACGCCTCGCCAGCGACGGCAGTCAAAGCCCCTTGGCCTCCGGCTTCGCTAGCGCAGTACCCTTGTGCGCGCTTGCGAAGGGCTTGACGGCCGGCGCGCGAGGCGTATCCGCGATAGATGTGAAGTTAGACCAGCGCGGCGATGATGTCGGTCGCCGCGAAGTCGTCGCCCTTGAAAAGCAACGGCGCGTTCATGCCTTTGGCAAGCGCGTAGACGGCACAGTCGCCCAGATTGAGGCGGGCACGGGGATGAATAACCTTGCCGTAGGTGCGAAAAGCATTGAGGGCAGCGTAGGCGGTCGCGGGATCGAATGCGACGGCGTCGATCGCCATGCCGTCGATCAGGTCGACGAGGTCATCGGTACCGGAGACGCCACGTCTGGCATGAAGCATCACGCCGGCTTCCAGGATGGTGATCGCGGACACGAATACCCATGTCGGACGCATTCTCTGGCGTAAGGTATTGTCAAAGTGTCCAGTGCAATGGCGAGCGGAGGTATCCAGGACTATATATTTATTAATTTCAAAGATTTACTGTAGTTACTGATAATACAGCTGATTAACTTATTAATATGAATATACTGCTATAGTGCCATAATGTCGATGGTTTCGTCTGTTACCGATTGGATTAAAGAGCATCCCGCGTTGGCAACCACCTTTGTGGTGACCGCCGGCGCAGCACTTGTCGTGACAGCGCCGCTTTGGGCACCGCTTCTGCTACCAGCCGCCGCAGCAAGTCTTGTTGTCGCGGGTGCCGGGGCCATCACTGGCGCCGTGGTTGGCGCAGCTGCGGCGATCGGCTTACCTCCGGTGGCGGTCGGCATTGCATCGTCCGTTGCTTGCGTAACGGCCTTGACGACAGGAATATCAACGGTTGCCGGCGTCAGCAAAGCGGTCATGAAGGATCGCAGGTGCTCCAGCGAGGCGTTAGCCAATGTCGATAAAATCGAGGGGGTCGCTCTTATTGGCGCCAGCCTTTTGAATCCAACCCGCTGGGCGTC
>JANYHP010000568.1 GCA_025359005.1 Hyphomicrobiaceae bacterium
GCGCGTTGAGGAAATCGCCGCGCTGGTAGCCTTTGCCGCGTCCGCCGACTGCTCCTTCACCACCGGCCAGGTGCTCGACATCTCCGGCGGCCGCGCCACGTACTGAGCCACAGCCCGCGCTACCCGAGCGGCGGCCACATCAGCGTCGGCACCCGGCCCACCGGCGCCGCCATCACCACGCGCTCGTCACGCACGGAAACTTGCCCCGTCGCCACCAGTTCCAGCGCGTGCGGATAGAGCCGATGCTCGGCCTCCAGAACGCGGGCGGCCAGCGTGTCGGCGCTGTCGTTGGGCATCACCGGCACCGCCGTCTGCGCCACGATCGGCCCGGCATCCATTTCCGTTCGGATGAAATGCACCGTTGCCCCGGTGATCAGCGCCCCCTGGTCGAGCACCCGCTGGTGCGTATCAAGCCCCGGAAAGGCCGGCAGCAACGAGGGGTGGATATTGAGCTGCCGATCCATCCACCTGTCGACGAAACCGCCGGTCAGCATGCGCATGAACCCGGCGTTGCAGATCAGGTCCACCTGCGCGTCGAGCAGCGCCTGATGCAGTCGCGCTTCGAACGCCATGCGGTTGGCATACTGCTTGTGATCGATGGCGTGGACCGCGATCCCCTGCCCCCGCGCCCATTCGAGCCCCGCAGCCTCTGGCCGGTTGGACACCACAATCACCGGCTCGGCCGGAAACCCCGGCCGGCGCATTGCCGCCACCAGGGATTGCATATTCGATCCACGCCCCGAAATCAGAATACCCACGCGCCGCTTCTGCATAGTGTCACCTCGCTGCCGATACGCCCGCGCGCCGTCGGCCGTCCATAGGCCGCATCAGGCCCCGGGTGTGAGCCTATACCGGCGTGACGCAGGTAAAAACAGAGAGCAAGCATGGTCGCAAGGGGGCGTGCAGGTGTCACCAGCGGCCCCGCAACGACCCACAAACCCTTGAAGTCTCATTTGTTTCGCAATTGCGAGATAACCCACCCCGGCACGGCGGCCTGCAGTGCTGCGTGCACCTCTGAGCCCACATTGTTAACATCTTGTCATTTTAACTTTTTGTTGACATTTCTCTTCTCCTGCCGACAGACTTGCGGTAATGTTTGTGAAGCTTGCCGCGCTGCACCATTTGTGGCCAGCCCAGCCCCAGCCCAGCCTCTGCGGCCCCACCTCCAAACCCCTCCCCCGCCAAATCCGCCCCCTGCGATCACAAAACACCTCTCGCCAGCGTCGTCCGATGTCCCTGTCGCCCATCCCCCGCATTGAGAAGCCGTTGGCGCCCCTCACCGTCCATGTCGTCGAACGCATGGCGCCCGGCGGCATCGAAACGCTCGTGCTCGATATGGTTCGCGGCCTGCCGGGCCGGCACGCCGTCTTCAGCTTGTCCGGCGATGCCACGGGGCTCGTCGACGCCTGGCCACGACTGTCGCGTCTTGGCGAGACGCTGGAAGCCTTCGATAAGCAGCCCGGCATCAGCGCCTCCCTGGTCGCGCGGCTGGCGCGGCGGCTACGGACGTTGGCACCGCAGGCCGTCGTGCTGCATCATGTCGGCCCCTTGATTTATGGCGGCCTCGCCGCCCGCCTCGCCCGCGTGCCGTCCATCGTTCACGTCGAGCATGACGCCTGGCACTACGACAGCCCACGTCGCCGCGCCGTGGCCCGCCTGGTCTTCAACGTCGTGCGCCCCACGCGCGTCGCCGTCTCCGAACAGATTGCCGCCAAGCTGCGCCAACATTTCAGCAACCCTGCCGTCACCGTGATCGCCCCCGGCATCGACATGGATCTCTATCGCCCGCGTGACCGCGCCGCCGCCCGCGTGCGCCTGGGCCTCAGGCAGGACGTACCGCTCATCGGCACATCGGGACGGCTTGTGGCCGTCAAGTCGCAGGCGACCTTGATCGATGCGCTGGCCACACTGCGCAAGGCAGGTGGCACGTTCGCATCGGCCGAACTGGTCATCGTCGGCGACGGCCCGGAGCGGGTAGCCCTGGCCACGTGCACCTCAGAACACGGTCTCGAAACCGCCGTCCACCTGCTCGGCCATCGCGACGACATGGCCGAGATTTTGCCCGCCTTCGACGTCTATGCCCTGCCCTCCCTCAACGAGGGCCTGCCCCGCAGTGTCCTCGAAGCACAAGCGTCCGGGCTGGCCGTCGTCGCCTCCGACGTTGGCGCACTGGCGCAAGCCGTATGCCCGCGCTCCGGCCGCCTCGTCCCCGCCGGCGACGCCGCTGCCCTCGCCACCGCGCTCGCCGACCGGCTCGCTGCCCGAGCCGATCCCACAATCCCCCGCGGCTTCGTCGCCGAGCGTTTCGCGCTGACGCAAACCCTTGCCGCCTTCGACCAACTCCTGACCCGCCACGGTATCCCATGTTGAGCACACTTGCCGAGACGCTGCTGGCCATTGCCGCAGCCCTCATCGCCTACCACCACGTAGGCTATCCGCTGCTGCTGCGCTGGCTCGCGAACCGCCGCCGCGCGGCCGGCGTCCAGGCCCCCGTTCCGCCTGCCACGCGCGCCGAGCCGCTGCCTTCGGTGACGCTCATCGTGCCCGCCCACAACGAGGCGGACGTGATGGTCGCCAAGCTCGCCAACCTCTCAGCCCTCGACTACCCGCGCGACCGGCTGCAGGTCGTCATCGCCCTCGACGGCTGCACCGATGATACGCGCGCCATCGTGACCGCCGGCCTCCCCCGCCTGGAGGAACGCCTCGACATCCGCGTCGTCGAACACGCGCGCAACATTGGCAAGGTCGCCGTCCTCAACGGATGCATCAGTGCAGCTCACACCGATCTCGTGGCTTTGAGCGACACCTCCGCCGCCGTCGAACCCGACGCCCTTCTGCGCGCCGTTGCCCACTTCCGCGATGCCTCCATCGGCGTCGTCTGCGGCGGCTATCGTCTGCGCGAAGCCGGCAGCGAAGGCGAGCGCGCCTACTGGGCTTATCAATCCACCATCAAAGCCGACGAAGCCGCCGTCGCCGCCCCCATGGGCGCCCATGGCGCCTTCTACCTGTTCCGCCGCAAGCCATGGACGCGCCTCGCCGCCGACACCATCAACGACGATTTCATCCTGCCGATGAGCATCGTCGCCCAGGGCTACCGCGCCGTCTACGACCCCGCCATCATGGCCGAGGAACTTGAACGCACGCGCTCCACCCAGGAGTTCCGTCGCCGCGTCCGCATCGGCGCCGGTAACATGCAGCAGCTCGTGCGCCTCTCGTCGCTGGCCGATCCGCGCCGTGGCGCGCTGGCCTTCGTGTTCCTCTCCGGCAAGGGTCTCCGCGCAGTCGTGCCGTTTCTGGCCGTCGTCGCCGCAGTCTCGCTCGCGGTCCTCGCGATCGCGGTTCCTGGCTGGCTGTTCAAGGTGCCCTTCGCGGTCGCCGGAGCGCTTGCCGGCGCCGTCTACGCCACGCTCGCCGATCGCACCCGCCCCGTCCCCCGGACGCTTCGCTGGCTGGCCTATCTGGTCGAGGGGCACGCCGCATCGGGTCTCGGCGCGCTGAAGTATCTGCGCGGCGCCCGTTTGCCCGGATGGCAGCCACCCAATGCGGCCGGCGACACCGACGAACCAGCGTACCTCAGTCGCGAAGTCACAGCTGCCAAGCGCGCCTTCGACCTCGTTGTCGGGCTCTTGGCGCTGGTCGGCTTCGCCATCCTGCTGGTGCCTATTGCCCTCGCCATCAAACTCGAGAGCCGCGGACCGATCTTCTACCGCCAGCGCCGCGTCGGCCTCGCCAGCCACGACCGCATCGAGACCTTCGATCTGATCAAGTTCCGCTCCATGTACGTCGACGCCGAGACGCGCTCCGGCGCCATCTGGGCCAGCAAGGACGACCCCCGCATCACCCGCGTCGGCCGCTTCCTGCGCAAGACAAGGCTCGACGAGATCCCCCAGTGCCTCAACGTGCTGCGCGGCGAGATGAGCATCATCGGCCCGCGCCCCGAGCGTCCAATTTTCTTCACCAAGCTGGAAGACGCCGTGCCGTTCTATATCGAGCGCACCTTCGGCATCCGCCCCGGCATCACGGGCTTGGCTCAGGTCAACCTGCCCTACGACGCCGACATCGAGGACGTGCGCATGAAGTGCGTCTACGACCACGCCTATGCGACCCAACTGACCAGCGTCGGCAGCTGGCTGCGCGCCGATCTCGGCATCTTCGCCAAGACCCTCAAAGTCATGGCCCTCGGCAAGGGCCAGTAAGCCCCGCGAGACTTTGCTTCGGCCGCTTCTGGCTGACGACATCCCGCGAGGGCGCATCCCCGCGAATATCGCCCCATTGATTGGCCCACCACTTGCACAGCCGACCAGCCGTCGCACGCGCGACCGATCGATGCCCCCATCGCCCGACTTCAGGTCCGGCCGAAGCTTCCAACGACCGAGAACACCCATGATCGACAACTGGTCCCGTACCGCCGAGCAGATCATGCTCGCCGCCATCGAAAGCAAGGTACGCGTTCTCGCCATCACCTCAGCCACGCCCGCAGCCGGCGTCTCGACTGTGTCCGCGGGTCTCGCCGCAGCGCTCGCCCGCTCGGGCCGCAACACCTTGCTGATCGACCTCACCGCCCCCATCAACGCCGACACGCACGCCGCCGGCTGGGCGCCCGGCGAGCCGCTCTCGGCCGACGCCATCCTCGTCACCGACGCCAATCTCGCAACACTCACAGTGGCGCCCACCACGGCAAACCAGGCGCTCTTTTCCAACGTCGACCTGCTGCAGAAGGCCTTCCAGCGCGACCTCGCGGCCTACGCGCATGTCATCATCGACTTGCCGGCCATGCAGGAGACGGACACCGCCCGCCTCAGCCCCGTTGCTGCCGCCCGCGCCGCTGACGCCGTCGTGCTCGTCGCGCTGACGGGTCTCACCGGCCGTGCCGAACTCGCCGAAGCGAGCCATCACCTCCGCCAGGTCGGCGCCAATCTCTCCGGCCTCGTGCTCAACGACCAGTATTGCGCCACGCTTGGCGAAGAGATCGCCGACGTGTCCTATCGCCGCCTCGGCGGCACCTTCCCGCGGATGGCGCACTGGATCGCCCAAAAGGCCATGGCCACCCCCTACCTCGGCCGCAACTTCCGCATCGTCCGCTGACGACCGAACGCCTCAGCGCCGCGGAACCGTGTAGGTTGCGTCAAGCCCTTTGCGCGACCCGACAGAAGGCACTCTGCTGACAATGTGTCGGATACGGCGCGCCACCGCCTCAAACCACCACGCGCACGCAGTCAGCCCCTTGCCCCCGCGATCCACGTCGCAATCACCCCGCCACCAGCATCCAACGCCACCAGATCGGCCGCATACCCCGCTGCAATCCGCCCGTATCTGTCGCCGATGCCCAGCGCGCGTGCCGGCGTCCGCGACGCCATGATCATCGCGTCCTCCAGGGCCGCGCCCATCATCGCCACCGCATTGCGCACCGCCTCGCCCATGCCGAGATGCGCGCCGGCCAGCGTCCCGTCCGGCGCGGTGAGACGCCCCTCGGCGAGCGTGATCGCCCGCCCGTGCAGCGCAAACACGGCACTTGAACTGCCCAGCGACGGCATCGCGTCTGACACGAGCATCAGCCGGTCACGCCCCATCACCCGGAACGCTGTCCTGAGGTTGGCTGGCGCCACGTGCAGCCCGTCGCAGATGATCCCGGCCGTCAGCCGCCCGTCGTCGAAGGCCGCTCCCACGACACCGGGCGCGCGCCCCGCAAGCTGGCTCATCGCATTGTAAAGATGCGTGACGACCGTCGCCCCCTCGGCACACGCCGCAGCCACCTGCTCGGCCGTCGCATCCGAATGCCCGATGGCCACGATGATCCCGAGCCCGACCAGCCTCGCGATGAACCCTTCCGGCACGCACTCCGGCGCCAGCGTCACCAGCACCGCCAGCACGCTCGCCATCGTCCTGATCGCCGCCATATCGCCGTCATTCGGCGTCCGGATGTGCGCCGCCGGATGCACCCCCTTGCGCGCCGGGTTGATGAACGGCCCTTCCAGATGCAGGCCGAGCACACCGCCAATCCGCGCGATCTCCGGTGCCGCCCCAGCCAGCGTCCGCAGTTTTTCTCCATCGTCCGTGATCAGCGTCGGCAGCAACCCGCACGTGCCATGCGCCCGATGCGCGGCCACCATCGTCGCAACCGTCGCAGCCGTCGGCGCATCGTTGAGCAACACCCCGCCGCCACCATTGACCTGGATGTCGATCAGCCCCGGCGCCAGGATGGCCCCCTCCGGCAGCACAGTGGCGCCCTGCGGCAGCCGCTCCCCACCCTCGACAGCCACGATATGTCCGCCGTCAAACGCGACCACGCTGCGGCCACGCCACGCCACACCATCGAACAGCCGCCCCACCACAATCGCACCCACGCCCCGCACCCTCTCATTCGCCATCGCCATGCCCGACCCTATCCACGTCTCTCGTCGCCCCGACGCCGGGCCCAACCATGCACAGGTGACCGTCCAACGCGCCGCATGCTCCGCACGGATTGACGCCTCCCTTGCGGGGAGGGTGGGGGGTGCCACACGCGAGTGTGCGTCGGGGGATGCCGGCCGTCGTTTGCCACGAACTTGGACCAACCCCCGGATCGACAAAAACCCATCACTCCCGCGCGCCGCGCCTCACCCCAACTCAACCGGCACGGTGAGAAACCCTCGAAACCGCACACGATTGCCGCGCACCGCCGCCCCGGCCAGCCGGTAGTTGGGAAACCGCTGCAGGAAGCGCAGGATCGCCACCCGCCCCTCCATGCGCGCAATCGACAGCCCGACACACACGTGCACGCCGGAGGCAAACGCAATGTGCTTGTTGTTGGCCCGCCCCACATCCAGCCGGTCCGGATCGGGAAACACCGCCGGATCGCGATTGGCCGCCGCGATCGCCACCGTCACGAACGTACCCGCGGGCAACGCGACGCCGCCGATCGCCGCCGGCCCCGTCGTCACCCGGTTGCCCAATTGGACGGGGCTGTCGTAGCGCAGGAATTCCTCCACCGCCGACTCTATAAGCGACGGATCAGCCAGCAGGCGTGCCCGCTCCTCCGGCCATTCAAGCAGGTTATAAAGCCCGTTGCCGATCAGGTTCGTCGTCGTCTCGTGGCCCGCATTGAGAATGAAGATGCAGTTCTGCAGCAGCTCGATTTCCGACAGCGTTTCTCCAGACTTCTCACCTTGAATGAGCCGCGTCAGCACGTCCCGCTCCGGATTGCCCGGCGCCCGCCGACGCTCCGCCACCAGCTCCCGCAGATAGTCCAGAAAATCGCGCACGGCGATTTCCCCCGTCTCCAGCATCTCAGGCGTCGGCTGTGGCTCCAGCGCACCGAGGATCGCCAGCGACCAGTCGCGCAGCGGATCGCGCCGTTCGTGTGGGATCGCCAGCAGATTGCCGATTACCTCGATGGGCACGGACGCAGCCAGATCGGCAATGATGTCGGCACGCCCCTTACCCGCCATGCGGTCGAGCAGGCCGTCCACCATCGCCACCATGCCCGGCTCCAGATCGGCCACCGCGCGCGGGTTCAGCGCGCCCGCTATGATCCGGCGCACCCGCGTATGCAACGGCGGATCGTTGAAGATCAGGCTCGTGGTGTGGTGCTGATAGAGCAACCCGTCGCCGAACTTCGGCAGGAACTCGATCTTTTTGTCCGATGAATAGAGCTTGGCATCCTTGTAGACCGTCATCAGGTCGGCGTGCCGCGTCAGCAGAACCCCGTCCGGCCCCGTCCGCCGCACCGGCGTTGCCTCCCGCAAGGCATGGAACGTCGGATAGGGGTCCTCGTAGAACGCCGGCGGCAAGTGCTTGAGATCGAACGTGGCGGCAACGCGAGCGGCTTCTTCCGGCGTAAAGCGCGCACGCGATCTGTGGCATGCATCTGGCGGCGAGCGATCCATGGCGGTTCCATTGGTGACTGGGCGACAATCGCTGAGATCGCCAGAATGCGGCGCTGGCGGGGCGCCTGATCATCACCCGGCTCGACCGATTTGCACAAGCGGTCGTCGCGCTTCCTAATCCCGACAAATTGGACGGGCAAAAGTATCTGGAAAACGCCAGGACCCACAACCACACTTGGCTGGCACGCATGACAACCGAGACTGTTCGCCGGGCAGGAGCGCCGCGATGAGCGATGTGCCTCATCGGACAAGCGGCGCAACGCCGCCGGCGATCATCCTCGGTCGCCCGTCGGGTCGCGCCCCACGGCCGCCCGCTGCGTCGCGCGGGATCGCGATCAGGCGTGCTAGCCAAGTGTGATTGTGGGTACTAGGTCCAATGCACGCGCGCGATTCGCGGGGTCTGCCGCCTTAGCGCCGCCGGAGACAGCTTCAAGATGGCGGAAACACCCTATTCGGCCGGCGATGGCGAGGACTTGCCACGCACCGTGCGGCAACAGAAAGAAGCCCGCGCCCGCGACCAGATGGCGCGCGAGATTCTCAATGCCCCCCGCCCCGCCGTGCAACGCGAAGCGGCACAGCCGTCCCCCCGCGCGCAGCCTCAGGCCGCAGCGCCGGCCGCCGCCCCGCTCGCCGCCGACTACAGCCGCGCGCAGGGCTATGCGCAGGACTATCCGGCCCCCGGCCGCGCGCCCCCCGGCGACGCACCGCCCGCCACAATCACTCGGCTCCAGGTGCCGTTCTGGCACATGGTCGGCTTCTTCCTCAAAGCAGCCCTAGCGGCGCTTCCAGCGATCCTACTGCTGACCGTGCTGCTGTGGGGCCTCGGCCAACTCGCCCAGACCTACCTGCCCTGGCTGGTCAAAATGCGCATCCTGATCACCTTTCCGGGGTAACCACCGTCGGCATTGGCGCCGCCGCGGCCTCAACCTGACGCAGGAACGTGCGCTCCTCCGCAACGATGAAGCGACGCTCCTCCGCGAACGCAAAATTCGCGCGCCCCGCGACGTCCGCCTTGAGCCGTGCGCGATACCCCTCGTAGGCTGCCAGGCTGTCGAATGAAATCAATCCGAACGCCACGCGGTTGGTGCCTTCGTGCGGCATCCAATACCCCACCACCGTGCCGCCGCATGCCGGAATGATCGTCAGCCACGCGCGCGCATACTGCTCGAATGCGTCGCGTTGGAACGGATCGATCTGATAGCGGATAAAAACGGTCAGCGTCATGGCAGCTCCTGCAAACACAGCTTTATGCAGCCCTCTCGTAGTCCCGCTGCCCGCGCCAATGCTTCGGCGATCCCCGAAGCATGCCACGCTTCCTTGTGCTATTTTCGCTCCATGAAACACGGCCCCAGCATCGCACGCATCGGCGCCCTCGTCGGCGATCCCGCCCGCGCCAACATGCTCACAGCCCTCATGAGCGGGCAGGCGCTGACGGCCGGCGAACTCGCCATCGAAGCCGGCGTCGCCGCCAACACCGCCAGCGGCCATCTGGCGCAACTGCTCGATGGCGGGCTTTTGGCCGTCGAGAAGCAGGGCCGCCACCGTTACTTCCGCCTCGCCGGGCCCGACATCGCCGAGACCCTGGAAGCGCTGATGGATCTGGCGTCGCGCAACGGTGGACGCCGCACACGACCCGGCCCGAAAGACCCAGAATTACGCCGCGCACGCGTCTGCTACGACCATCTGGCCGGCGAGCAGGGCGTAGCGCTCATGGCGCGCATGACGGCGGGAAAATTGCTCGCGCTCGGCGACGGCTCTATCGAAATGACGGCGCACGGCGAACGGCACTTCGCCGCATTCGGCATCGACGTCGCCGCGCTGAAATCAGCCAGCCGCCCGGTCTGCCGCTCTTGTCTCGATTGGAGCATGCGCCGTCCCCATCTGGCGGGTGGTCTTGGCGCCGCCCTGCTCACCCGCATTGTCCATCTCGGCTGGGCGCGGCGTCTACCCGCCAGCCGCATCGTCCGCTTCGTCCCATCCGGCGAAAAGGCTTTCGCCAAGTTGTTCGCCTGATCCAGCACGCGCTCCACCGTCGGAGTAGCGCCGCAGCGGAATAGGATTTGGGGGCATGCGAGGCGAGTACCAACTCCGTTCCGTCAGCCGCGACCGGTCAGCCGATCGAGGCCCCGCCGCAGCGCGCCACCGATCCCGCCGCCCGCATCCCCGCTTACCGCGCGCCCCTGTTGCGCCGCCTGCCACAGCATCCCCGAGCGTGCGCCCGAACGGCAATAGGCCAGCACCGGCTGCGGCAACGCCTCGATCATCGCGAAGAATTCGATGGCTTCGGCTGCACCGAACCGCCCCGGCACCACAGGCAGGTAACGCGCTTCAAGGCCTGCCGCGCGCGCCGCCGCTTCGATGTCGGCATAAGCCGTCTGGTCACTGCCCTCGCCGTCCGGCCGATTGCAGATCACCGTACGAAAGCCGGCTGCCTTCAGCGCCGCGATATCGGCCACCCCGATCTGCGGCGCGACAGACAGCTGCTCAGTGAGTTTCTTGATCTGCACGGTGCCGCTCCGGCGTTCTGGCCAAACTTTGTTCTCAAGCGACACTTGTCGCGCACCCCGGCTCGCTTCACTTGGACCAAACGCCGCAGCGCGCGGAAGCCAGCCCCACTTGGGCGGCCCCCGCGCCATGCCACGTCAGTTACGCGCGCCCCCATCACGCCTTGCGCGACGGTGCCGAGCAGGTGCTGAGCCCGAGCAGCGCATAGGGCGGGCACCAGCCGATGGCGGCCGTGCCGATCAGCACAAGACCGAGCCAGCCCCACGGCGTCTGCGGGCCGACGAACACCAAGCTGACCAGCGCCAGCCCCGCGACGATGCGGATGATGCGATCGAGATTTCCAATATTGCGGACCATGACGGTTATCCAGTGAGGGACAAAAAGCCTTCCCCCTAGTGTTCCGGCGCTGACATTTGCTTCCCTTCGCGGCATGTTGGTGAGCAAATGTCAGCGCCATAAGGAACACTAG
>JANYHP010000350.1 GCA_025359005.1 Hyphomicrobiaceae bacterium
GAGCGAAGTCATCGGCTCCTGGAAAATGATGGTCAGCTTGGCGCCGCGGACCGTGTCGAGCGTGGCGGTGTCGGCGCGTATCAACTCAGCGCCACCGTAAATTGCGCTGCCCGATACCCGCCCGTTGGCCGCCAGCAACCCCATGACCGCGAGCACGGTCTGGCTCTTGCCCGAGCCCGATTCTCCAACGATGGCGACGGTTTCGCCACGCGCGATATCCAGATCGACGCCGCGAACGGCGGCGACATCACCGGTGTCGGTCGCGAACGTGACGCGCAAGTCGCGGATCGTCAGCACGGGCGTAGCCACGTCAGCGATCCTTCGGGTCGAGTGCGTCACGCAGGCCATCGCCGATGAAGTTGGCGGCCGACAGCATCGCCACCAGCACTAATGCGGGCCACGCCAGCAGATAGGTGGTGCCCTGGATGCCGCGCGCGCCCTCCGCGATCAGCACGCCGAGGCTGGTCATCGGCTCCTGCACGCCGAGCCCGAGGAACGACAGGAAGCTTTCGAGCAGGATCACCTTGGGGATCAGCAACGTCAGATAGACGGCGACGGTGCCGAGTGTGTTGGGAATAACGTGGCGGCGCAGGATGTCGATGGTGCCCACGCCCAACGCCTCGGCAGCGGCGATATATTCCTGGCGGCGGATCGACAGCGTCTGGCCGCGCACGATGCGCGCCATATCCAGCCACTCGATGGCGCCGACGGCGATGAACATGAGCGCGAAGTTCCGCCCGAAGAAGACCACCAGCATGATGACGAAGAAAATGAAGGGTAACGCGTACATCACGTCGACGATGCGCATCATGATTTCATCGGTGCGCCCGCCGAGGTAGCCAGCCGTCGCCCCATAAGTGACCCCGATCAGCAGCGCCACGGCGGACGCCAGCAAGCCGACCGCGAACGAGATCTTCACGCCGAGCAGCATGCGCGCGAGCAGGTCGCGGCCGTTCTGGTCGGTGCCGAGCAGAAAGCGCTGGATCTTGACCGGCACGGCCAGAACTAGCTGTCGGCCTTCATCAGTGCGGTCGGTCACCACTGCTGCGCCGAACAGGTCCGAGCGCGGCCAATAGGCAAGCAGTCGCTCATCGATGGGCCGCTCGGCTGCGAGCGTCACGCGCACGACGCCCGCCGCCACCTCCAGCACTTCGATGCGCGCCCGCATCCGTGCTGCAATCTTGTCGGCCGCGGGGCGGATCTCGGCCACCTGTGGTGCGGCGGTCAGCGACGGCGGGCGCCGCACATACTCGGGATAAACGCGATCGTAGGGGTGCCCGTTCAGCCACGGCCCGATCACGCCGGCCAGCGCGATGAGGCCCAGCACCAGAAGTGCACCCATGGCGGCCCGATTGCGCTTCAGGCGCCGGCCGGCAGCACCCCACAGCGAGCGGCCCCGCACCAAGGGCGCGGCGGGTCTGTCAGTGACGGTCTCACCCTCGGTCATGCCTCGCGCACCCGCGGGTCGAGGACTGCATAGGCCACGTCGACGACGAGGTTGAACGCAATGACGAACACCGCAATGAGCACCACCGTGCCCATCACCAAGGTGTAGTCGCGGTTGAGCGCGCCTTCGATGAAATAGCGGCCGACGCCCGGCAGGCCGAACACGGTCTCGACGATGATGGAGCCGGTCAGCAGGTGCGCTGTCGCCGGCCCGAGATAGGACAGCACCGGCAACGCGGCAGCCCGTGCCGCGTGTTCGACGACGGCCCGCGTGCCGAGCCCTTGCGCACGCAGCGTTCGGATATGATTGGCGCGCAACGTCTCGATCATGGCCGCCCGCGTCAGCCGCGCCACCACCGCAATCTGCGGCAGCGCTAGCACCGTGACCGGCAGAACGGAATTGCGCCACGCGCCGCCGTTCCAGCCCGACAGCGGCAGCCACGCCAGCCACAATCCCAGCACGATCTGCAACACGGGCGCGATCACGAACGTCGGGATCGTCACACCGATTGTCGCGAGGCCGGTGACGAGATAGTCGGCGCTGCTGTTCTGGCGCAGTGCTGCAACGATGCCGAGGCCGCCGCCCGCGACGATGACGAGCGCCAGCGCCCATAGCCCCAACCGGATCGAAATCGGCAGGCCGGCCGCGAACAACTCTGCCACCGTGAAATCGCGGAAATAGAACGACGGCCCAAGGTCGCCGCGCGCAAGCGCCGAGAGATAAAGGCCGAATTGCTCATACAGTGGCCGGTCGAGCTGATAGATGCGCTTGAGGTTCTCCATCACCTTTGCCTCCAGCGGCCGTTCGAGATCGAACGGTCCACCGGGCGCTAGCCGAATGAGGAAGAAGCTGATCGCCACCACCACGAACACGGTGGGGATCGCAGTGCCAAGACGCCTGAGCACGAACGACAGCATCGGTCAGCCTGCCTCCGGACCGCAGACGCTCACTTGAACATGCTGGAGAGGCTCTCGTCGCGCGCGGTGCGGCCGATCGCTTCGGCGAGCAGGGAGGCGATCGATAGCACGCGGATGTTGGCGGCGGCCTTGACCGGCTCGGTCGGCGCGATGCTGTCGGTGATGACAAGCTGTTTGAGCTTGGAACTGGTGATCTTGTTGACGGCGCCGCCCGACAGCACCCCGTGCGTGATGTAGGCATAGACCTCGAGCGCACCGGCGGCGAGCAGGGCGTTGGCCGCGTTCACCAGCGTGCCGCCCGAATCGACGATGTCGTCGATCAGCACGCAGCGCATGCCGGCCACGTCACCGATCACGTTCATGACCTGGCTTTCGCCAGCCCGCTCGCGCCGCTTGTCGCAGATGGCGATCGGGCAATTGATGCGCTTGGCTAGCGCGCGCGCGCGTACGACGCCGCCGGTGTCCGGCGAGACGACGACAAGCCTGGTGATGTCCATGTGCAGTTCGATATCGCGGGCGAACGTGGGGGCGGCGAATAGGTTGTCGGTGGGGATGTCGAAGAAGCCCTGGATCTGGCCGGCATGCAGGTCGAGCGTCATCACGCGATCGACGCCGGCGCGCTCGATCATGTTGGCGACGAGTTTTGCCGTGATGGGCGTGCGCGGCCCCGGCTTGCGATCCTGGCGTGCGTAGCCGAAGTACGGCATGACTGCGGTGATGCGCTTGGCGGACGCGCGCTTGAGGGCGTCCGTCAGGATCAGCAGTTCCATCAGGTTGTCGTTGGCCGGCGCCGACGTCGATTGAACGATGAAGACATCTTGGCCGCGCACGTTGTCGTGGATTTCGACGAACACTTCCATGTCGGCGAAACGCTTGACCGAGGAGCGGGTCAACGGATGGGGAAGCTCGGCCGAGATGGCATCGGTCAGCGTCCGATTGGAGTTCCCGGCTACGATCTGCACGGCTCTGCCGCCAAAGGGCTCCTTGCCGTCTGCGCGTGAATCAAAAGCCATAGCCTGTCTCCGCATCGCGCTTCAGATCGCGCGCGCGTCATAGCAACGGGGTCCGTGCGTGTAAACGCGCCGGACCCCGATTTGCGACATCAATGTGAAAAGACAGGCCATTTTCCACATCCCAGTCGCGGAAAATGCACTGTTCCTGGTTTAGTTGGCTGCGACTTGCCGCGGCAGCAACTTGAGGATGCCCTGCGCTGCCGCGGATGCTGCCGCGTCAGCCGTCTTGCCCCAGGAGCCGTCCAGGCTGCCGGCGACAACCTCGTTCTTCTGCGTCACGGTGCCGAGACGCTTGCCCGACGGGTCCTTGACGTTCCAGTCGATCTGGACAGGCTGCTTACCGTCGCTGGCGGTGCCGATCTTGACGACGCCTTCGACGCGGTAGGCTGTGCCGCCGGGCGCCGAAACGGGGACGCCACCTTTCGACAGTTCGGCCTGCAGCGCGCTGGCCAGGGCGCTGTTGCCGTCGCCGGGTGCGCCGACGAGCAGCGGGATGGCGGCCGTGGGCGTGGCCGGTGCGGTGGCCACGGATTTAGTCGGGGCGGCAGGCGTTGGTGCACTGATCGGCTGTGCGGCAGCCACGGCTTGCGGCGCGGTCGCCGGTAAGGCGCCGACCGACGTGGGCGCCGTGGCGCCAGCCGAGGGTGGAGCCGATGCAACAGCCGCCTGGGCATTCTGCTTAAGCCAGGTCGACAGCGAATCTGCCGACTTCTGTGCGATCGCCTGGGCGACCTGCGGTGTCACGTTGGCCCAGGCATCGCCCGCGGCTGCTCCGGGGACGATTTCCTCACCTGTCACGCGGTTGACCCGGCGGCCGGCCGTATCGGTCACGTCCCAGATATAGGAGACCTTGGTGCCAGCCTTGTCCTTGGCGGCCACCACGTAGCCGCGGAGGGCGTAGTCGGCCTTGTCCTGGGCGGCGACGACGGTGATGTTCTTTTGGCCGATGGCGGTCGCAAAGCTCTGCTGGAGCTGTTTGGAGACGCCGTCCGGCGCACCGATCACTGGCGCCACGCTGACGCGGTTCTGTGCCGTGGCTACGGGCGCTGCGACTTGTGCTTCCGGCTGACCAGCCAAACCACCGCCGAGCAGCGATGAGCTGGTTTCGCACCCGCCCAAGCCGAGTGAGGCAACAAGTGCCCCAACGACAAAAACAGTCCGTCGACCGCCAGCGGCAGAACGCCGGGCCGCACAACGATCAAGTATAGAAATCCTGCCAGCACGCGCATTGCGGCCGTTCAAGTCATGCATCACGACGAAGCCCCCACGTCCAAACTTCTAGGACATCCGGCTGCCGACGTACTTACATTGCGGCGGGTTCTCCCGAACCGGTACACACTGCGACTCATCTAGTCGCTCCCTCCGACCGCGTAAAGCTGGCAGCCTATGCAATCGGCGCCAGGGTGTCATTAATACGACGGATTTTGGGTTATTTGTTGTGGAAAAGCAATTCTCAACTTAGCGCGATCGCCGAAATCTGCCGACCGTAGTCGGCCTCTCGGCGGTGGGTCATGCGGCGATAACTGAAGAAGCGGTCAGAATCGGCATAGGTGCAGGCAGCCACGTGCTCGATGTGCCCGACGCCGCTTGAGGCAAGCCGGTCACGAACAAAGCCCGGCAGGTCGAAATGAGCGCGCGTGGCGCCTGCCGGGATCATGAAATACCGGCTGAAGTTGGGGTTCGATGCTGTGAAGACGGCCTGGAACTCCGGCCCCACCTCATACGCCGGCTGGCTGATACACGGTCCCACGGCCGCGACAATGGCGTCGCGGTGGGCGCCGAGGGATTGCATGGCGACCACGGTCGCTTCGATAATCCCGGCCAGCGCGCCCTTCCAGCCGGCGTGGGCGGCCGCAATCACGCCCGCGGTCGCATCGGCAAACAGCACGGGGGTGCAATCGGCGGCCAAGGCGCCGAGCGTGAGGCCAGGGGTCGCGGTGACCAGCGCGTCGGCGCGCGGCTGGCTGTCCGGTGTCCAGGGGCGGTCGACGACGACCGCGGTCGCTGAATGGATCTGATAGGCCGTCAGCAGCCGCGCGGGCTCGGCGCCGAGATGGCGCGCGACACGGGCGCGGTTCTCCAGCACGTCCTGGCGGCGGTCAGCCGATCCGAGCCCGCAATTGAGCGTGGCATAGGGTGGCAGCGATACACCGCCTGCTCGGGTGAAGAAGCCGTGGGTGACGCCGGCCAGAGGGAGCAGCACTGGGGAGACGAGAGGATCGAGCATCGGCTGAGAGATGTCCGTTGGATCGCGTGCGGCTCTGCTGTTTCGAGACGTTCAGGCACAATGCCGCCAGGGTAACACGCGGCGCAGACTTTGGCAGGCCCTTTCGGCGATTTCCACGGTCGAGCGGCGACCGATGGCGCGAGCGCGTGTTCCCTGTGTCGGGGGGCATTAGACCTTCGAACGCCTGCGCGCATGCGGGGGCTGGTCAGGGCTGCGAACCCGCGCTAAGACCCGCGCGGGATGTGGCGTTCGGGCTCGATCCAGCCCGGCAGCGCGACTGCACTTTCGACGCGCGCGCAGGCGCCCGGGCGTGCAGCAGCGCTTGGCGATTGGTGACACCCGATGTCGAGGCCTCGACGAGGAGGCTTCCCGGGATTGGCCGCCTGGAATACGAGGGGACATGCCGAAGAAGCTCATTATCGATGGCAAGGAAATCGAGGTCGAAGACGGCCTCACCCTGATCCAGGCCTGCGAGCAGGCGGGCGCCGAAGTTCCTCGGTTCTGCTACCACGAGCGCCTGTCGATCGCCGGCAACTGCCGCATGTGCCTCGTCGAGGTGGCCGGCATGCCGAAGCTGCAAGCCAGTTGCGCCATGGGCGTGGCCGATTTGCCGCCGAACCGCGACGGCAGCCCGAAGGTGATCAACACCACCTCGCCCGCCGTCAAGAAGGCCCGTGAGGGCGTGATGGAATTCCTGCTCATCAATCATCCGCTCGATTGCCCCATCTGTGACCAGGGCGGCGAATGCGACCTGCAGGACCAGGCGATGGCCTACGGCGTCGACTCCAGCCGCTTCCACGACAACAAGCGCGCGGTCGAGGACAAGTACATCGGCCCGCTGGTGAAGACGATCATGAACCGCTGCATCCATTGCACGCGGTGCATCCGGTTCTCCGCCGAGGTCGCCGGCGTGCCGGACCTCGGCGCCATCGGCCGCGGCGAGG
>JANYHP010000351.1 GCA_025359005.1 Hyphomicrobiaceae bacterium
CGTTGCCTCGTCGAGGATCAGGACGCGCGGATTGGTGAGCAGCGCGCGGCCGATGGCGAGCATCTGCTGCTCGCCGCCCGACAGTTGATAGCCCATGTTGTCGGCCCGCTCGCTGAGGCGGGGGAACAGGCTCAGAATGCGCTCGACAGTCCAGTCGCGGTTGCCATCGACGCCGATGCGTTCTGCGATGGTCAGATTTTCCATGACGCGCAGGGTCGCGAAGATGCCGCGGCCTTCGGGGACGTAGGCGATACCGCGCTGGGCGATGCGGAACGGGGGGGCGCCGGTCATGTCCTGGCCGTTGACGCGGACCGAGCCGCTGCGTGCTTTCGTGAGGCCGAGGATGGAGCGGATGAGGGTTGTCTTGCCCATACCGTTGCGGCCCATCAGGCCGACGGTTTCGCCCGGTGCCAACGCCAGCGAGACGCCGCGCAGGATGTGGCTTTCACCGTAATAGGTGTGCAGGTTTTCGGCGGCGATCAGGGGCGCGCTCATGCGTGCCCCCCGAGGTAAGCCGCTTGCACCGCGGCATTGCGGCGGACGTCTTGCGGTGTGCCTGTCGCCAGGACGGCGCCTTCGACGAGAACGGTCATGATGTCGGCGACCTTGAACACGAAGTCCATGTCATGCTCGATCAGCAGCACTGCGTGGTCGCGCGACAAATCCTTGAGCAGGGCGGCGATGCGCTCGCCTTCCTCCTGGCCCATGCCGGCGAGCGGTTCGTCCAGCAGCAAGACGCCGGGCTCCGTCGCCAAGGTCATCGCGATTTCGAGTTGGCGCTGTTCGCCGTGGCTCAATTCGCCGGCGATGCGGTCGCGCGATCCGGTCAAGCCGGCGCGCTCGATGGCCTGGTCGGCTGCGGCGACGAGCGACACAGCTCCCGCCGCGCGTCCCCGCAGTGAGGCGAGCGTGCCCGTCTTGGCCTGCGCCGCAAGCCGCACGTTCTCGCGCGCGCTGAGGGGGAGGAAGATGTTCGTGCGCTGGAACGATCGCGCGATGCCGGCGCGCGTGCGGCGCCAGTTGGTGAGGCCCGTCACGTCGCGGCCTTCGAGCAGGATCGTGCCGGCGCTGGGGCGAAACTCGCCTGCCAACAGATTGACGAGCGTCGACTTGCCGGCGCCGTTGGGGCCGATGATGGCATGCAACTCGTTGCGGTGGAGCGACAGCGACACGTTGCGGGTGGCGCGCAAGCCGCCGAAGTTTTTCGACAGGTCTCGCGTTTCCAGCACTGGCGTCCTGGCTGCGGCAGGGTCATGCATGCCCGCCTCCGCTCTTGTCCAGACGCTTTGATCCGATGCCGGCAAGCCCGCGTGGCAGCATGATCACCACCGCCAGGATAACCAACCCTTCCACCAGCAGCTTGCGCTCGCCCAGCAGTCGCAACAGTGCGGCGATCTTTTCGGGCACGTACGGGGCTTTGCTGACTTCGGTCAGCACTTGTGTCGCTTCACCGAGCCCGGTCAGCGCCAGTGCGCCCAGGATCGGTCCGTGCAAACTGCCGAGCCCGCCCAGCAGGATCATCAAGAGCGCTTCGGCGGATTGATGCCAGCCAACGATCTCGGGGTTCACGAAGCCGCGATGCAGCGCCCACATGTGCCCGGCGGCACCGGCAAGACTGCCCGCGAGTGTGAAGGCGATCAGCTTGATCGTGTAGGTATCGTAGCCGATGGCGCGCATGCGGTGCTCATTGACCTTGATGCCTTCCAGCGCGCGGCCGAACAGCGTCTTGAGCAACAGGGCGAGGCCTGCATACATCAGCATGAGCTGGATCAGTGCCACGTAGTAGATGCCGAGCGGACGCTGCCGGCGCGGTAGATCGAACGTTGCGCCGAAGGCGGAGATCAACGGTTTGCCGAGATAGGCGCCGTCCGTGCCGCCGCCGAGCTTGGTGTCGTGGAAGATGAAGAAGATCATCTGGCCAAAGGCCAAAGTGACCATCAGGAAGAAGAAGCCGCTGGTGCGGATCGACAGCAGCCCGACGAGAAATGCCGCAAGACCGGCGACAGCCATGGCGAGAGGGAGTGTGAGCCACATCGGCTGCGCGGCGCTTTCCGGCGACACCAGGTAGACCGTATAGGCCGCCAGCCCGTAGAAGGCGCCATGGCCGAGGCTGACTAGTCCCGTCGCGCCGACCAGCACCTGCATCGACAGCGCCAGCATCGCGGCAATAAGGGCCGATGTGCCGAGTTCGACGTAATACAGGGGCAGAAATTGCGGTGCGATGGCCAGCGCAACGGCGCCCGCCGTCAGCATCAGCCAGCCGTTCCGGGAGTGGGGGAGCAGTCGTGTGTCGCTGGTCATGCGCGTTGCCCGAACAGCCCCGACGGCCGCCATAGCAGCACGCCGGCCATCAGCACGTAGATCGCCAGTCCCGCCACCGCCGGCGCGTAGGCCTTGCCCATCGTGTCGATCATGCCGATCAGCAGCGCCGACCAGAAGGCGCCGGTCACCGAGCCGAGCCCGCCGATGACGACGACGACAAACGAGATGATGAGCAGGTTGTCGCCCATGTTGGGATAGACCGACGACAGCGGCGCGTTGAGCGCGCCGGCGGTCAGCGCCAGTGCTGTGCCGACGGCAAAGACCGTGAGATGCACGCGGCGGGGATCGATGCCGAGTGCGTCGACCATTTCAGGTTTCTCCGCGGCGGCGCGGATGATAGCACCCATCTTGCTGCGTTCGATCCACAGGAACAGGGCTGCTGCCAACGCCAAGCAGACCCCGATGACGACGAAGCGATAGGCGGCGTAGCTGAAGCCCTCGACGATGGGGATGGAGAAGTTCAACGCCTGCGGGATCGGCACGGAATAGAAATCATTGCCCACTGACAGCGAGCGGCCCTCCTCGAACAGCAGGATCAGCGCGAACGTCAGTAAGACCTGGTCGAGATGCTCGCGTTTGTAGAAGAAGCGGAACAAAAACCGCTCCAGCAGGCTGCCGAGCACGATGCCGCTCAATACCGCCACCGGCAAGGCAAGCCACAGCGAGCCCGTCGCGCGGGCGACGACGAACGCCACGTAGGCGCCGACCATGTAGAGCGAGCCGTGCGCCAGATTGATCACGCCGAGCACGCCGAAAATCAGCGTCAGCCCTGACGAGATCAGGAACAGCAGCAGGCCGTACTGCAGGCCGTTGAGGGACTGGGCGAGGAAGCTGGGGAGCGACATGGGTGGGGCACGGGGGCACAGGTTCCCCTCTCTCCATGAGACTTTACGCACGGGGAGAGGGTGGCTGAAGGCCGGGTGAGGGGCGGCAACGGGCTCAGAGCAAGCGGCTGCCCCGCATCCGTTGCTGCGCGACACCTTCTCCCCGTCGCGAAGGCTGAGGGGAGAAGGGAAGGCGCTTCTTAGATCTTGCAGCCGGTGCCGGGATCGGCGAGTTGGGTGACGATGGTGCTCATCACCTTGTTCTGCCCGGCCGTTACCTTGCGCAGGTAGATGTCCTGCACAACGTTGTGGGACGGCGACATGGAGATGGAGCCGCGCGGGCTGTCGATCTTGGCGCTTTCCATGGCCTTGTAGAGCGTCTTCTCGTCTTCGAGATTGCCCTTGACGGCTTCGAGGCCGGCAGCCAGCAGTTGGGCGGCGTCGTAGCCCTGCACGGCGTAGACGTCGGCCTCGCGGCCGGCCTTGGCTTTGAACGCCGCGCGGAAGGCGGTGTTCTTGGCATTCTCAAGGCCATCGCCGTAATGCAGCGCGGTTTCGATGCCGTCGGCTGCCGCACCCTGGCCGCCGAGCGTGCCTTCGGTGAGGAAGCCCGAGCCGCAGAGCGGAACCTTGATGCCAGCCGCGGCGTAGTCCTTGACGAACTGAACCGCGCCGCCGCCCGCGAAGAAGGCGCCGATCGCGTCGACGCCGAGGCCTTGGATTTGCGCCAGCAAGGGCTGGAAGTTGGTTTCTGGGAACTTGAGCGTCAGCAGCGAGACGAACTGGCCGCCGTTGGCTTCGAGGCCTTCCTTGAAGCCTTGGCCGCTCTCGGTGCCTGCCGCGTAATCCCAGGTGATCCAGCTGGCTTTCTTGACGCCCTTCTTGGCCAGATGCACGCCCATGGCGTAGGCCGGCTGCCAGTTGGAGAACGACGTGCGGAACACGTTCTTGGCGCACAGGTCGCGGGTCAGCGCCACGTTGCCGGCGTTCGGCATGATGGTGAGCGTGCCGCTCTCTTTGACGACCTTGTGGATGCCCATCTGGACGCCGGAATGGACAGTGCCGATCAGCACATCGACGGCGTCGCGCTTGACGAGGCGTTCGGCGTTCTGTGGCCCGAGGTCGGGCTTGGATTCGTCATCGAGCTTGATGAACTGCACGTCGCGGCCGCCGAGCTTGCCGCCTTTTTCGGCGAGGTACATCTCGACCGCGTGCGTGATGTTTTCGCCGAGCTGCGCAAAGGTGCCAGAATAGGGCAGCATAAGGCCCACCTTGAGCGGCTTCGACTGGGCGATGGCCCAGCCGGTCGGAACCGTCGACGCCGCAGCCAGTGCCGCGCCGCCCTTGAGAATAATTCGACGACTGGCGCCGTTCGATTTTGTCACTGATGCGTCCTCCCCGAGTGGGCTATGAGTGCCCGATGCGGTTGCATTGTCATGCTTAACCGTTTTTGTGTGCTTGCCATAGCATGCCAGCTTTGCGCATTGGAATAGGCGGCTGGTGAAATAGTGCAGATGACGACTGCGCGCGTCTCGTAATTGCAGTATAGCGCAGTTATGCGTGTTGGGCGGGCCGGTTGGCGATCGCTGCCAGTGTTGCGGTCAGCGCCGTGCCGTCCGGATCCTTCTCGGCGGCAATGCGTGCCTGCAGGATCTGGTCGGCGAAGTCGGGCGGCAGCTTTGGTCTGGCGAGCGCGGGGTCTATGAGGCCTTTGGCAATCGCATCCCAGTTGGCGAGGCCGCGGGTGTAGGTGCTGCCATAGCCGCGGACGATTTTGGCCGTGATGGCGATCTCACGGGCGGCGGCAGCGTCACGCGGGATCGTCGCCTCGATGAGGGTCAGCCAGCGGGCAAGCCAAGCCTGCTCGGTGTGGAATTTCATCGTGTAGGGACGCCATCGCTTGAGGCTGGCCAGCAGATTCAGCCGCGCGAAGCCGCCGAGCCGCGTGGTGGTCACCTTCAGGGGGAAGGCGGCCGTGCCAACGCCTGTGCGGTGGGCCAACGCCAGGAGTGGCCGCCCCAGTGATGCTGGAAACAGGCCGAGAATTTCGTCGACCCCGGGTTTCATGAATTCGGTGATGTCGACGATGTCGCCGGGACGCGCACGGGCCTCGGCGGTGACGCGGGCCACGCGGGCGCCACGCAGTTTGAGTTCGGCGACCCGGATCACATCTTCCACGCTCATGCGGATGGCGAGGTGGCGGGCGATTTCGGACAGGAGCGCGTCGTCGACGCCGGTGGATTTTGCGATGCGGCGCAGGTGTCCAAGATAGGTTTCCGCGTAGGCCTTGCCCTGATAGTCGGCGAGGCGCGCCATCCCCTCTGCAGCCATCACGCCGGTGCGGGCCGGAAATTCGGCGAGTGCTGCGACGGATATGGCCTCGGGTTTTGGTGTCGAAAGCGGTGCGGTTGCGGCGCGCAGCCCGGCGGTGAAGCCCGCCAGGTTTGCGTCGACTGCCTTGCCTTCGCGCCGGATCGCGTCGCGCAGGGCGTCGGTGCTGACCGGCAACGCGCCAAGACCCGCAAGGGCGCCGAGCATGGCGGCGCTCAAGGGTGCTTTTGCAGCCGATGCGGCGCCGGACAGGTCGACGAACACCGCACGTTTTGCGGCGTGCGCGAGGGCGCGCTGCATGGCGTCACTGTCCAGGCGGCCGTCGGCCATGGCCATCTTCTCGTCCATGGTGAAGACGCGGGCGGTGTTGGCAATGAGGGTCGTGCGGTCGGCGGCGATCATGCCGGCGGCGGCAAGGCGGGTCGCTTCCAGAAGCTCGCTGGCGATCAATACGTCGACCTGCCCCGGGGCGGGGTTGAGTGCCAGAACGGGGCGCGGGCGTCCGGGTTGGGCGGCGGCGAGCATTTCGATGTAGTAGGTGGTGGCGCCGGTGCGCTGGGCAACGCCGGGAATCGATGTGCGGCTGACGACCAGGCCTGATGCGACGGCGGCCTCGGTGATCCAGCCGGCCAGGACGCCGCCGCCCTCGCCGCCGAGAGCGGCGATGAGAATACGCGTCGGAACCGGCGCTTTGTCTACGACGCTTGCCATCGTTTTATTCCGACGCTGTTTGCTTGGAGACGGTGGCGCCGCCGAAGAGGCGCATCAGTCCGTGCGACGCCGCGCGCCGCCAGCGATCGACGACGCCGGGGTTCTGGATGACATCGATGCGGGCGAAGGATGGGCAGAGCTGCGCTGCATGCGCGACCTCGCCGCACAGGCCGCAGCCGACGCAGTCGTTGTTGACATGGGCCACTGGATCGGTGCGCAGCGGGTCCTCGCTGGGCTTGACGGTGAGAGAGGGGCAGCCGGACAGGCGAATGCAGGAGCGGTCGCCGGTGCAGATCTCGGGGTCGATCCAGAAGCGTTGGCGGACGACGCGCTTGCCGGAGGCTACGGCCTGCGCGAGGGCGGGACGCACGCGACGCTGGCGCGCCAACTGGCATTCGCCGTCGGCGATGATGACCTTGAGCCCCTTGTCCTTGGATTTCAGTGCTGCATCGAGGGTCCGCTTGACGTCGCTGACGCCATAGGTCCGCACGCGCTTGATCCAGTCGAGGCCGAGGGCACGCAGGCTTCGCTCGATTTCGATGCCCTTGCCGCGGCCCTCGGTGTTGGGGCGGCTGGAGGGCAGATCCTGCGTGCCCGTGGCGCTCGAATAGCCGTTGTTCATGACAATCAGGACGCCATCGTCCTTGTTGAACGCAGCGCTGGCGACGCCCGAGAGGAGGCCGTTATGCCAGAAGCCGCCGTCGCCCATGATCGAGATGGGGCGCTTCTTCTGCACGCTCGAGACGGCGGCGGCGGAGGCGAGCGACATGCCGTAACCGAGGATCGAGTTGCCCTGGCTGAAGGGGGCAAAGGTGCCGAAGGCGTGACAGCCGATATCGGCCGCGACGTGGACGGCGCTGGTCTCCTGGCGGAGGATCTTCATGGCGGAAAACACGGGACGTTCGGGGCAGCCGGTGCAGAACGTCGGCGGCCGTGCCGGCAGCGGTGCGGACAGTTCGACCAGGGCGGTGTCGACGCGCGCCGCGTGCGCGGCCAGCCACGCCGTCAGCGCGGAGACGTCGTGGCCATAGGGCGCGAGAAACTTGGCAATCCCGTCGGCGACGACGAGGGGCGTGTATTCCCCGGCCATCGGTAGCACGTCCTTGCCGTGTAATTTGGTCTGCAGGTCCGCTTTGCGCAGGATCTGGCCGATGGCCTGCTCGAGAAAATCAGGTCCGCCCTCTTCGACGACCAGCACCGCGCGCTTGCCGCCGCAAAAATCAACGATCTGGCGGGGGCTCAAGGGGTGGGTGACGTTGAGGACGAGAAGCGGGATTTTTGATTGCCCATAAATGTCGGAGAGGCCGGCGTCGGCGAGGCGGCCGTTGAGGACGTTGAACAATCCGCCCTGGACGATGATGCCGATGTCGCCGGCGTCGGGGCCGAACCGTTCGTTGAGGTTGTTGTCGAGAATGAACTGCTCGGCGAGGGGGCGGCGGCGGGTGATCTTGTCGATCTCCTGGCCGAAGGTGACGGGCGGATGCGACAGCTTGGCGTAGTTGAAGGCGGCCGGTTCGGCGAGGCGCGCATTGGTCGAGACCTTGGCGGTCACGTTGGTCTTGGCGTCGAAGCTGCCGTAGACGTGGCAGGCGCGGATGCGGAGTTCGAGGATCACCGGCGTGTTGGAGGCTTCCGACAGTTCGAAGCCTTTTTCGACCATGCGGACAATGGTCGGCAACTCTGGCCTCGGATCAAGAAGCCAGACGGAGGACTTGAGCGCGAAGGCGTGGGTGCGTTCCTGGATCACGCTGGCGCCCTCGCCGTAGTCCTCGCCGACGACGATGAGCGCGCCGCCAATGACACCTGCGGAGGCGAGGTTGGACAGCGCGTCGGCCGCGACGTTGGTGCCGACGATGGATTTCCAGGTGACATTGGCGGCGCGCTCATCGTCGTCGGCGAGGACTACGGCGAGGGCGCCAGCGTGATCCAGGAACGCACCCACG